>NZ_JBHUUW010000034.1:0-83580 GCF_042670825.1 Streptomyces sp. NPDC057137
GGGCCGCACTGTGCGGCCCGTCCGTCGTTTCCGTACAAGTGGACCTACAGCGCGACGCCCAGCAGCGCGTCGACCGTCCGGGACACCACTCCGGGCGCCCCTTCGTCCGTACCGCCCGTGGTCTCCTGAAGGGCGGCCCAGCGGTCGACGGCGGCCAGGGCCGCCGGGGCGTCCAGATCGTTCGCCAGCGCCTCGCGGACCTCTTCCACCAGCGCCTCGGCGGCGGGACCGTCGGGCCGGGAGACGGCGGCCCGCCAGCGTGCCAGCCGCGCCACCGCCTCTTCGAGCACCTGGTCCGTCCACTCCCAGTCGGCGCGGTAGTGGTGCGCGAGCAGCGAGAGCCGGATCGCGGCCGGGTCCACGCCCGCGTGACGCAGGGTCGAGACGAAGACCAGATTGCCCTTGGACTTGGACATCTTCGCGCCGTCGAGGCCGACCATCCCGGCGTGCACGTACGCCTTGGCGAACGGGTACTCGCCGGTCAGCGCCTGCGCGTGCGAGGCGCCCATCTCGTGGTGCGGGAAGGCCAGATCGCTGCCGCCGCCCTGGACGTCGAAGCCCATGCCGAGATGGTCGAGTGCGATGGCCACACACTCGATGTGCCAGCCGGGCCGGCCGCGGCCGAGGCTGCCGCCGTCCCAGTTCGGTTCGCCCTCACGGGCGGCCATCCAGAGCATCGGGTCGAGCGGGTTCTTCTTGCCGGGGCGCTCGGGGTCGCCGCCGCGCTCGGCGGAGAGCAGCCGCATCGCCTCGGCGTCGAGACCGGAGACCTCGCCGAAGTGCGGGTCGGCCTCGACGGAGAAGTAGACGTCACCTTCCAGTACGTACGCGGCGCCGCTGTCGCACAGCCGCTCCACGAGCGGCACGATGCCGGGTATCGCCTCGACCGCGCCGATGTAGTGCTGCGGCGGCAGCATCCGCAGCGCCGTCATGTCCTCGCGGAAGAGGGCGGTCTCGCGCTCGGCGAGCCCGGTCCAGTCCTCGCCGTCGCGCGTCGCCCGCTCCAGGAGCGGGTCGTCGATGTCGGTGACGTTCTGGACGTACTGGATCTGCCGCTTGGTGTCGAGCCAGACGCGCTGCACGAGGTCGAACGCGTTGTAGGTCGCCGCGTGCCCGATGTGTGTCGCGTCGTACGGCGTGATGCCGCAGACGTAGATACGGGCGACGGGACCGGGGTCGACGGTGACGGGTCCACCGGTCGCTGTGTCGTGAATCCGGAGGTCGCGGCCCTTGCCGGGCAGGGCGGGGACGTCGGAAGCGGGCCAGGCATGCATGTCATGAGCGTAACCGGACGTTGCTTCCGGATACGAACCGGACCGGGACTGTTGTCCGGTTCGGCGCTCTTGCCCAATCGGCGGGTTGATGCATGGTGGCCCGGTCGCGCGGCTCGTGGGCCGCGCGACGGAGAACCGGCACGGGCGGCCCGGTCCGCTCAGACCGGCGGCCAGGGGATCGCGGGCCACTGCCCGGACGGCTTCGGATGGAGTCCTGTACGGCGCAGCTCCTGGACCCGGGACCGTACGGCCTCGGTCTCGGCGGGCGTGATCAGTTCGGCCAGCCGGGTGGTGAGCGGGGTGCCTTCGGCCAGTTCGGCGGCCAGCCGGTCCAGGACGGTCACTGCCTCGGCGGGCAGCGGCTCCCCTGCCCAGCCCCACAGCAGCGTGCGCAGCTTGTCGTCCACGTTGAAGGTGACGCCGTGGTCGATCGCGTACAGCCGGCCCCCGGCCTCGGGCAGCAGATGGCCGCCCTTGCGGTCGCCGTTGTTGATGACGGCGTCGAGGACGGCGAGCCGCCGCAGCCGTGGGTCGTCGGCGTGCACCAGCAGCGCGGTGCGGCCCTCGCCGACCTCGGCGAAGCCGATCGCCTTCCAGCCCTCGGCCGGCTCCTCCTCCTCGACCAGGGCGAGGAGTTGGGGCGCCGTGTCGCTCTCGTCGGCCTCGATCCACAGCTGGCACATGCCTTCGCCGTACGGACCGTCACGCAGCACGGTGGGCGGCACCAGACCCCAGCCGGTCACCTCGGAGATCTCGTACGCCGCGACCTCGCGCTGGGCGAGCGTGCCGTCGGGGAAGTCCCAGAGCGGCTGCTCCCCCGCGACGGGCTTGTAGACGCAGAGGGCCTCCTCGCCCTCGTACGACACGGCGCAGTGGAGAACGGCGTTGGAGGCCCCGCGGATCTGGCCCCGCACGGTCAGTTCGCCCTTGGTGATCAGATCCACCGCTGTCACGCTCATGCGTCGCGGCGGTATCCGTTCTGGCGCGGGCATACGTGTCCCTCCGGGTCGAGCGGGAGACTGCACAGCGGGCACGGCGGCCGGCCTGCGTTGACCACGTCCAGGGCACGTTTGGCGAAGGCCCTCGCCTGGGCGCCGGACAGCCGGACGCGGAGCATCGGCGGACCGTTCTCCTCGTCCTGGAGCAGCCGTTCCTCGGCGTCGGCGAGGTCTTCGTCGGTGTCCGCGTCGAGTTCGACGAGGGCCTGGGCCTCGACGATCATGCGCTGCTCGTCGCCGTCCCAGGCCAGGGCCATGGTGCCGACCCTGAACTCCTCCTCGACGGGTGCGTCGAGCGGTGCGGCGTCGGCGACGTCGGTGGGTGCCACGGCCGGGACGGGGGCGTTGCCGCCGGTACGGCGCACGACCTCGTCCAGCAGCTCATCGATGCGCTCGGCGAGCGCGGCGACCTGGGTCTTCTCCAGGGCCACGCTGGTGACGCGGCCCGAGGCGGATGCCTGGAGGAAGAACGTACGGCGGCCAGGCAGCCCGACCGTACCGGCCACGAAGCGGTCCGGCGGGTCGTAGAGGAACACCTGACGGGACACGTCCTGTCTCCCTTGGGAATTGACGGAATGGGGCGGGCCGGGGCGCCCGGAGAGTGAACCTCCGGGGTGGCACGGACGGCCCGTCCACCCTACTGCGCGCGGCGATCACGCCGCGCCGGTGCCACCGCCCACGACGGCTTCGCCGCCGCTGTCCTTCTTACCGCCCGCGCCGTTCTCACGCGGTGTCAGGGAACCGAGGTCGCCGGTGTCCCCCAGCCGCACCAGGAACGGGCGCAGCCGGGTGTACCTGATGGCGGTGACCGAACAGGGGTCGGCGTGGATCCGCTGGAAGAGGTCGAGATGCATACCGAGCGCGTCGGCCACCAGGGACTTGATGATGTCGCCGTGCGAGCACATCAGGAAGGCGGCGTCCTCGCCGTGCTCGGCCTCGACGCGGGCGTTCCAGTCCCGTACGGCGTCCACGGCGCGTGCCTGCATGGCGCGCATCGACTCGCCGCCGGGGAACGCGGCGGACGAGGGGTGCTGCTGCACGACCGACATCAGGGGCTCGTCGGAGAGTTCGGCGAGCTTGCGCCCGGACCAGTCGCCGTAGTCGCACTCGTTGATCCGGTCCTCGTGGTGCGCCTCGATGCCGGGGCGGGCGTCGAGAAGCGGCTGGATCGTCTCCAGACAGCGCTGGAGCGGGCTGCTGACGACGGCGGCGAGCGGCAGGTCCGCGAGCCGTCCCGGCAGGGCCGCGGCCTGTGCGAGGCCCTGCTCGTCGAGCGCGACGCCGGGGGTGCGGCCGGCGAGGACGCCGGAGGTGTTGGCGGTCGAGCGCCCGTGCCGTACGAGGATCAGGGTGGCCATGTCGGCCAGCCTAAACGGTGCGTCAAAGGGGGCGGCGGCCACCCGGACGGCGGTGGGCGGACGGCCGGAGCGCGCGGAGCGGGTGCGGCAGACGTGCGTCAAGAGGCTCTGCCCGGGAAGAATGCACGGGGTGATCGTCGACCGTGCCATCTACCGCGACGGGCGCCGTACCGACGGGCCCGCCGATCTGTCCGACGCCCTCGCCGAGGCGCGAGCCGGCGGGGACGCCTTCCTCTGGGTCGGGCTCCATGAGCCCACGGAGAAGGAGTTCGACCTCGTCAGCACCGAGTTCAGCATGCATCCGCTGGCCGTCGAGGACGCGCTCAAGGCGCATCAGCGGCCCAAGCTGGAGGTCTACGACGACTCCCTGTTCATGGTGCTCAAGCCGGTGGTGTACGACTCCGACAAGGACACCGTCTCCAGCGGGGAACTGATGATCTTCATCGGTGACTCGTTCGTGGTGACGGTCCGGCACGGCGAGGGCGCGCCGCTGCACGCCGTGCGCATGCGTCTGGAGTCGGAGCCGCAGGTGCTCAAGCACGGTCCCACCGCGGTGCTCTACGCCGTGAGTGACGCGGTGGTCGACCATTACATCGATGTGTGCGCCGAGCTGCAGGTCGACCTGGAGGAGCTGGAGGCGCAGGTCTTCTCGCCCACCGAGGGCGGCTCCGGCAGGAGCCGCGAGGCGGGCGACCAGCCGGCGGCGGAGCGGATCTACACCTTCAAGCGGCAGGTGCTGGAGTTCCGCCGGGCGACGGGGCCGCTGGCGGGGCCCGTCGCGCGGCTGACGCGTTCCGGGGTGCCGTTCGTCCAGGAGCGGTCGCAGCCGTTCTTCCGGGACGTGGACGACCACCTGACGCGCGTCAACGAGCAGGTGGAAGGGCTCGACCGGCTGCTGTCGGACATCCTGGCCGCCCATCTCGCGCAGATGGGCGTGCGGCAGAACGACGACATGCGCAAGATCTCGGCCTGGGCGGCGATGGCCGCCGTGCCGACGCTGCTCGCGGGGGTCTGGGGAATGAACTTCCAGCACATGCCCGAGCTGAGCCAGGTGTGGGGGTATCCGGCGGCGCTGGCCCTGATGGTGGGCGCCGTGACCTTCCTGCACCGGCTGTTCAAGCGCAACGGCTGGCTCTGACGGGGTCAGGAGACTTCCCGACACGCCCCTGGGAGTCAGAAGGCGGGGGCGGCGGTCGCCGGGCCGCCCAGGGCGTTCCGGCGCTCGGGCATGCTGAGGCTGACCATCCGCCGCCAGCCGCCCGCCCGCTCAAGCGCGTACAGACCGTGGATCCCCGCGCTCAGCAACGCCGCCTTGGGCCGGGGCCAGCCGAGGACGCGGCCCATCTGGTCCATCACGGCGAGGCTCACATCGCGGTAGACCCGGATCTCGGCCTGCGCGCTCTCCCGGAGCACCCGGTGGATGGTGCGGCCGTGGCCGAGCCGTGCGAGGCGCAGCAACTCCTCGTGGCAGTAAGCGAGATGGTTGTCCTCGTCGGCGCTGATGATCCTGATGGCGTTGCCGACGAGCGGGTGTTCCCCGAAGTAGCGCATCAGCATGTCCATCTGGTCGGCCGCGCGCTGTTCGGTCACCCGGCTGTGCGAGAGGTAGACGACGACGTCCTCCTCGGTCAGCGGGTCGTTCCGGCGCAGCTTGTCGTGCGTGAGACCGATGCCGCGCTTTTCGAGCAGCATCGTGTAGTCCGTGGCGGGCGGGACGTCGACGGGTTCCAGGCCGCGCCTCTTCAGGAGGGCGTTGAAGATCCGGCCGTGTTTGTCCTCGTCGGCGCCGTGCCGGGTGATCTTGGGCGCGAGGTCCCGCATCCCTTCGGGCACCAACGCGGCGATACGGCCGTTCTCCCAGCCGCCCTGGGCCTCGCCGCTGGCCGCGATGGAGCAGAAGAGCCGGAAGGATTCGTCGTTGTCGAGGATTTCCTCGAACAGGCCTCGGGCCGAGAGCATCGGATGCCACCTCCATGCCGGTGTCCGCCGCAGACACCCGCACAAGGGAGTCAAATGCGACATGGAGGAACAGGCAACAGCTCAGGGTCCGGACTCGGCCGATGGGAGGACGGGCGGGCGCACGTCCGTACGTATGCGGGCGCGCGTAACCGGGTGGGAGACGGGGCGTTGTGCTTCATGACGGCCGTGGCGGGGAAGACCCCCCGAGCCCCCACCACGGCCGCGGACTTCTGGGCCAGTCAGGTGCCTCTCAGGTCACTTCGGTCCGTCAGGCACCACAGGCACTTCAGGCACCTCAGGTGACGAGACCGGCCAGCTCCAGGGCCTCGGTGCCCGCGCGCAGGGCCGCGAGGCGGTCGTCGAGGGTGAAGCCCGCCGGGGCCAGCGTCAGTGTCGTGACGCCGGCCGCGTCGTACTCCTTCATCCGGTCGGCGATCCGCTCCACCGTGCCGAGCAGCGTGGTCGAGTCGATCAGCTGGTGCGGTACGGCCGCCGCGGCTCCGTCCTTGTCGCCGGCCAGGTACTTGTCCTGGATCTCCGCCGCCTCGCGCTCGTATCCCATGCGCCCGGCCAGCTGGTTGTAGAAGTTCTGCTTACGGCTGCCCATACCGCCCACGTACAGGGCGGTGTACGGGCGGAACATGTCCGCCAGCGCGTCGACGTCGTCGCCCAGCGCGATCGGCAGTGTCGGGCAGACGTCGAATCCGTCCATGGTCAGACCGGCCTTCTCCCGGCCCGCGCGCAGGTGCCGCAGCGCGGTCTCCTCAAGATGTCCGGCCGAGGGGAAGATCAGCAGGGCGCCGTCGGCGATCTCGCCGGTCTGTTCCAGGTTCTTGGGGCCGATCGCGGCGATGTAGAGGGGGATGTGCTCGCGCTGGGGGTGGACGGTGAGCTTGAGCGGCTTTCCGGGGCCGCCGGGCAGCGGCAGGGTCCAGTGCTCGCCTTCGTAGGAGAGGCGCTCGCGGGACATCGCACGGCGGACGATCTCGACGTACTCGCGGGTGCGGGACAGCGGCTTGTCGAACTTGACGCCGTACCAGCCCTCCGAGACCTGCGGTCCTGAGACGCCCAGGCCGAGGCGGAACCGGCCGCCGGAGAGCGAGTCCAGCGTGGCGGCCGTCATCGCGGTCATGGCGGGCTGGCGGGCCGGGATCTGCAGGATCGCCGAGCCGATGTCGATGTTCTCGGTCTGGGCGGCGACCCAGCTCAGTACGGTGGGGACGTCGGAGCCGTACGCCTCGGCGGCCCAGCAGACGTCGTAGCCGAGCCGGTCGGCCTCCTGGGCGACGGCGAGGTTGTCGCTGTCCATGCCCGCGCCCCAGTAGCCGAGATTGATGCCGAGCCGCATAACCACTCCCTTACCGATCAGTAACGTCCCTGTGCCGGGACTCTAGCGCGTGCCGCGGGCATCCGTCAGGGGCGGCATCGGGCCTCCGCCGGGGGCGGGTTGTCCACAGGCTCACTGCGAGTGGGGCCCCGGCCAGTAATCTCAGCGGTCATGGAGCAGAGGCATCTCGGCCGTACCGGCCTGCGAGTGTCCCGGATCGGGCTCGGCACGCTGACCTGGGGGCGGGACACCGACGAGCATGACGCCGCCGACCAGTTGAAGGCTTTCTGGGAGGCGGGCGGCACTCTTGTCGACACCGCCGATGTGTACGGCGGCGGGGAGGCGGAGTATCTGCTCGGGCAGTTGGTGGAGAGACTCGTGCCGCGCCGGGATCTGGTGATCGCCACCAAGGCGGGCAGTGTGCCGGATCCGGACAGACGCTTCGACGGCTCGCGCGGGCATCTGCTCTCCGCCCTGGACGCCTCGCTGGAACGGCTGGGCACGGACCACGTCGATCTCTGGCAGGTCCACGCGTTCGACACCGGGACGCCGTTGGAGGAGACGCTTCAGGCCCTCGACATAGCCGTGAGCAGCGGCCGGGCCAGATACGCGGGGGTGTCGAACTTCTCGGGCTGGCAGCTCGCCAAGGCGGCGACCTGGCAGCTGGCCTCGCCCGGGGTACGGACCCGGCTGGCCAGCACCCAGATGGAGTACTCCCTGCTGCAACGGGGCGTGGAGCGCGAGGTGTTGCCCGCCGCCGTCGATCTGGGGGTCGGGCTGCTGCCCTCGTCGCCGCTCGGCCGGGGGGTGCTGACGGGCAAGTACCGGTACTCGACGCCCGCCGACTCCCGTGGCGCGTCCGAGCAGTTGGCGCCGTTCGTCGAGCCGTATCTCGACGAGCCGGCGAGTCGCATCGTCGACGCGGTGATGACGGCGGCGGAGGGGCTGGCGACGACGGCGCTGGAGGTGGCGCTGGCGTGGGTCAGGGACCGGCCGGGCGTGGTCGCCCCGATCGTCGGGGCGCGCAACGCGCAGCAGCTCACGGCCGCGTTGTCAGTGGAGAGCCTTAGGCTTCCCGACGAGATCTGCCAGGCGCTCGACGATGTGTCGGCGCCCGTGCACCGCTATCCCGATCAGGACTGGAGCACGCTGTGACTGTGCCTTCCCGGGGCACGCCCCCCGGATCCCCCGCGCCGGCGCTCGTCACGGACCCGGCCACGGCACCGGAGCCGGCTACCGGGCCCGGCCCGTCGGAGGGCGGGGCACCGCCCGAGGCCGTGGGGACGGTCGAGACGGCGGCCGGTACCGACGCCGGAACCGGGGCGGTGGGGACCGCAGCCGTGGACGACGCGGAGGGCGGGCCGAAGTCCGCCGGGAGCGGCACCGAGGACGGGGCGACACCGGCCGGAGGTGAGGACGAGAGCGCACCCGCCGGAGACGGAGAGACGGCCGGAGGCGGCGACGACACGGCGGCCGTCGAGGACGCGGCGGCGCAGGTGTCCGAGACCGAGGCCGAGATCGCCGCGCAGCGTGAGCTGCGCGCCCGGATCGCGCAGCGGAAGGCCGAGAAGGAGGGGCCCATCCCGGCGGGCACCAAGCTGAGCGGGCAGGCGGCGGATCTGCTCGCCGCCGTACGGGCCATGGAGAGCGGTCAGGCGCCCCCGCCGGTGCCGGTCGCTGCGGCCCCCGAGGCCCCCGCCGTACCGGCTCAGAACCGGCCACAAGCTCCCGAGCCCGCGCGTGCCGCCCCCGCGACCGCTCCGGAGGCCGTGGCGGCCGTAGGGGCCGTACTCGCCGAGGGAGGCGCGCCCCCGACGCTGGCCGCGCAGGTCACGGCCACGCTCGGGGCACAGGCCGGTGACGCACTGCGCGAGGATCCGTGGCTGCTGCTGTCCGTCCCCGGTGTCCGGCCCGAGCAGGCCGACGGTTTCGCCCGCGCGCTGCTCGGCGACGGCTGCGGTCCCGGTGACGAGCGGCGGGCCGCCGCTCTCGTCGGCTGGCTGCTGGAGCAGGCCGCCGTGCGGGGCCACACCGCGCTCGCGTTCCCGGCGGTGCGGGCCGCGCTGTCGGAGCGGTCGGTGCCCGATCCCGACGAGGCGCTCCGGCACGCCATCGCCGAGGGTGCCGTGCTGGTGTTCCAGGACGGCGTCGAGGACGCCGACGGGGACACCGGAGACGAGGCGGCGGACGACGCGGACGCGGCTGGCGCCGCCGACGGTCCGGCCGTGCCCGTCCTGCTCGGTCTCGACCGGTACGCCCTCGCCGAGGAGAGCCTGGCCGACGGCCTGGCCCGGCTGGTGAAGACCGCCCAGGAGGCGTCCTGGGACGAGGCCGCGGCGCAGGCTCCGTCGCCGTCGGCGGGCGAGCTGATCCGCGCGGTCGCCGGACACGGCCTGGTGGTCCACACCGGCGGTGAGGCCGCGCGCGCCGAGCCGGTGGCTCTCGCCGAGGCTGTGCGCACGCTCGGTCTGCGGCCGGTCGTGGCCGCGCACGGCGAGAACGGCCGGCGCCGGCTGGGCGCGGGCGCCGTGACCGTCGCGGGGCTGCTGTCCGGCGCGGAGGGGCCGGGGCGGGACGCGGACGGCGCACTGGACCTCGACCTCCTCGTCGTCCTGGACGCGCCGCAACTGGACGTGGAGACGGCGACGGTGCTGGTGGAGTCGCTGCCCGACGGCGCGCGGCTGGTCCTCAGCGGTGACCCCGGGGTCCTGTGGTCGGCGGGCGCGGGGCGGGTCTTCGCGGATCTGCTGGCCGCCCGTGTGTGCCCGCAGATCGCCTCGCGGACGCCCGACCCCGGCCCGCTCGGCGAGCTGGTCTCCGGCATCGGTATCGGTGAGCTGAACCAGGTCGAGGCGCCCGGCAAGGAGGTCGTGATCGTGCCCGTGCGCGACGCGGGCGAGGCCGTGCACCGTACGGTGCAGCTCGTCGCCGACTCGGTGCCGCGCGCCATCGGGGTGCCGTCCGGGCAGACGCAGGTGATCACGGTGGGGCACGGCGGCGCGGTGGGCACGCGCGCCCTGAACGTGGCGCTGAAGGAGCGGCTGAATCCCGGTCCCGGCCGGTTCGGCGGTTTCGACCCGGACGACCGGGTCGCCTATGTGCCCGCGCCGGGCCGGACGCTGACGGGCTCGGTGGTGTCGGCGGACGCGGAGGGGCTCCGGCTGGACTGCGACGGGGTGCCCGTGGTGGTGCCCAGGGAGCTGGTCGAGTCGGTCGTACGGCACGGCTGGGCGCTCACCGCGCACCAGGCGGCGGGGATGCGGTGGCCGGCCGCCGTCGTGGTGCTGCCCGGTGACTCGGCGCAGGGCCTGAACCGGCCCTGGGTGTACACGGCCTTCGGCCGGGGCGAGCGCCATCTGTCCGTGGTCCACGGCGTCGACCAGGCGCTCGCACAGGCCGTGGCGGGGGTGGGGGCCGCCGAGCGGACGACGCGGCTCCGTGGGCTCCTGGAGGGCCTGCTGACGCCCTCTGTGTGACCCGAACGGCCGACGGCCCGCCCACGGAGTTCGCGGGCGGGCCGTCGGCGGTGTCGTACGAGGTCGTACGAGACGGTCTCAGGCGTCCTGTTCCTCCAGATCGCCGAGATCCCTGTCGCCGTCGAAATCGTCCTCGTCGAAGACCGAGCTGACGTCGAAGCGGCAGACGACCTGCTGCGGATCGGCCTGTTCGAAGGGGGCGCCGAGCCATTCGCCGGGCTCCGGAAGGTCGTCGGCGGCCGACACCCAGAGTGTCGAGTCGCCCTCCTCCAGCCCGAACTCCTTGTGCCGGGACGCGATCTCGTCCGGTTCGTACTCGCCGAAGAGCACGCCGACAGCGGCGTGCACACTGGCGCCGACGACCGCCACGGTCTCGGCGTCCCCGTCGACATCGGCGATGCGCTGTGCCTGAGCGAGCAGTCTCCGCGGCTCCGCCACCGCGTAGTCACGGCGGATGAGCACGCTGAGCGCGTTCGGCTCCTCCGGGCCGGTGTACGGCGGCAAGGAGTCGTCCGTGCCGGGGATCTCGAAGGGGGTGACCTCGTCGTAGAGGTCGTAGAGCCGCTCGTCGTACGCCTCCGCCGCGGTGGCGAGGGCGTTGAACGCTTCGGAAACCGCCGGGTCGTCCTCCCCCGTGCGGCGTTCGACCGCCGCGAGGTGACAGTCCAGCGCGACCTTGACCGCCTCGGCGGCGGCACGTACCTCGGCAGCCGTGGGCTGCGCAGCATCAGACATAGAGCAGACGCTATCCGTACCGGGCCTCTGCCCGCACAATAGATGCGATGCCGGAATACGAATTTGTCGACGTGTATGTGCCGCGCGGGGTGTCCCGCAGCGACGCGACCCGCCTGCTGACCGACCACGCCGAGTACGGACACTGGGAAATGGACCGACTGAGCCTGCATCGGGACGGCAGTCGCAGAGTGCGGCTGCGCAGACGCATCATCCGTCAGGTTCGCGCCACCTGGTGACGGCGACGGGGCGGGTCCCCGCTGTGCGGAGGCCCGCCCCGTGGCCGTACCGGGATGAACACGTGTCGTGCCCGTGCGCCCCTATGCGGCGGCGCGGGCGCGGCGGTAGATGACGCTGCCCGCGAGCAGCAGGGCCGCACCGGCCGGAATCACCAGTCCGAGCCCGTCGGAGCCCGTACGGGCCAGCGCCTCGGTGCCCTCGGGGGCGGCGGGCGGGTCGACGGCCTGTGTGTCCGGGGTGTTCGGGGACGGCGGGAGGGCGCGGTCCGTCGGGGGCTCCGGGGTGACCGGGACCTCGGGCTCGCCCTCGGTCGGCGGCGCGGGGGTGTCCGCGTTCTCGCAGCCGTTGCCGAAGGTGGGGTTGAGTGCCCCGACGATGTCGACGCTGTTCCCGCAGACGTTCACGGGGACGTCGATCGGCACCTGGATCAGGTTGCCGGAGCCCACACCGGGTGAGTTCCCGGCGCCGCCCTCGGCGTGCGAGCCGCCGCCTCCGGGACCGCCGGGCGAGCCGCCCTTGCCGTCGCTGTGGTCCTTGCCGCCGTGCGAGCCGCCGCCCTGCGAGCCGCCGCCCTGGGAGCCCCCGTTGTGCGAGCCGCGACCGCCGTCCGACGTGTTCGCGCAGCTGTTGCCCATGGCGGGGTTCAGCACTCCGACGACGTTGACCGTGTTGCCGCAGACGTTGACCGGGACGTGCACCGGGACCTGGACGTTGTTCCCGGACAGCGCGCCCGGGGAGTTCGCCGCTGTTCCGTCGGCACCCGAGTCCGCGTGGGCGTAGCCGCCGCCGAGGGCGAGTACGCCGCCGGCCGCCGCCACGGTGATCAGGCCTTTGCGCGTGACCTGTCTCATAGCTTGTTCCTGCCTTCTGCCTACCGGATACCCCGGGCACGACGCCTGGGGTGTGAAGCCCGGCGGCCCCGGAGCGCATGGTGCGCACTCCGGGGCCGCTGGGCTCAGACCCTTACGGGTTGAGGTACAACGTCACGCGTTGACGCAGGTGTTGCCGAAGGCGGGGTTCAGCAGCCCGATCACGGAGACCGTGTTGCCGCACGCATTCACCGGAATGTGGATGGGCACCTGGACGACATTGCCCGAGAGCACACCGGGGGACCCGACAGCGGCACCCTGGGCACCGGAGTCAGCGACGGCCATGCCCGCGCCCGCGAGCACGAGACTGCCGGTGGCAGCCGCAGCGGCGACGACCTTCTTGATCATTATTCCTCCTTGTTGGCAAACGCGGTCCCAACCTCGGACCGCACCCTTGTAACGAGGAGGGAGTAATGAGGCTACGAGCGTATGGTCGCATTCACTCTTTTCAGTCAAGTACGTACGCGCTGGCGAATACCGCCCCGGCAAGCTCCGGCTGCCTCCGGCCGGCTCCGGCCGGCTCCGGCCGGCGTCAACTGACGTCAGCTGGCGTCGATGAAGCGGTCCAGCACCCGTACGCCGAACTTCAGACCGTCCAGCGGCACCCGCTCGTCCACGCCGTGGAACATCCCGGCGAAGTCCAGCTCCGGCGGGAGCTTGAGCGGGGCGAAGCCGAAGCCGCGGATGCCGAGGTCGTCGAACGACTTGGCGTCCGTGCCGCCCGAGAGCATGTAGGGAACGGCCCGCGCGATCGGGTCCTCCGCGACGAGCGCGGTCTGCATGGCGTCCACGAGCCGGCCGTCGAAGCTCGTCTCCAGGGCCTTGTCTCCGTGCACGTCCTCGCGCTTCACCCGCGGGCCGAGGATCCGGTCGATGTCGGCGAGGAACTCCGCCTCGTAGCCGGGCAGGAAGCGGCCGTCGACGTGGGCGGTCGCCTGGCCGGGGATCACGTTCACCTTGTAGCCCGCGCCGAGCATGGTGGGCGCGGCGGAGTTGCGCAGAGTGGCGCCGATCATCTTCGCGATACCGCCGAGCGTGGCGAGCGTGCCCTCCATGTCCTCCGGGTCGAGCGGGACACCGAGCGCGTCGGACAGCTCGTCGAGGAAGGACCGTACGGTCTTGGTCATCCGCACCGGCCACTCGTGCCGGCCCAACCGGGCCACCGCCTCGCAGAGTTCGGTGATCGCGTTGTCCTTGTTGGTCATCGAACCGTGCCCGGCCGTGCCGTCCACGGTCAGCCGCATCCAGTGCATGCCCTTCTGCGCCGTCTCGACGAGATACAGCCGCAGGTTCTCGTTGACGGTGAAGGAGAAGCCGCCGACCTCGCTGATCGCCTCGGTTACGCCGTCGAAGAGTCCGGGGTGGTTGTCCACGAGATACCGCGCCCCGTACGTACCGCCGGCCTCCTCGTCGGCCAGGAAGGCGAGGACGATGTCCCGCGGGGGCTTGCGTCCGCTGCGGAGCCTGTCCCGCACCACGGCGAGGGTCATGGCGTCCATGTCCTTCATGTCGACCGCGCCGCGCCCCCAGAGGCAGCCGTCGGCGATCTCGCCGGCGAACGGGTCGTGCGTCCAGTCGTCCGCGTTGGCGGGCACGACGTCGGTGTGGCCGTGGATGAGCAGCGCGGGCCTGGAGGGGTCCTCGCCGGCGATCCTGGCGACGGTGGAGGCGCGGCCCTTGTGGGACTCGAAGATCTGCGGTTCGAGACCCACCTCGGCCAGTTTCTCCGCCACGTACTCGGCGGCCAGCCGTTCGCCGGGGCCCGAGTGGTCCCCGTAGTTGCTGGTGTCGATCCGGATCAGGTCACGGCAGAGGTCCACGACCTCGTCCTCGCCCGAGACCGTCCCGCCCGTGTTCGACTCGCTCACGCTGCTCACTCCCGCTGTCGTTGCCGCTGTCGTTGCCGGTGGTCGCTCCATCCTCCCACCGGGGCGGGATCGGGCAGTGCCCGATGTTTGCTATGGTTTTCCACGTCGGAACGGCCTCTGGTCGTCCGGCGGACACCTTGTCCGGGTGGCGGAATGGCAGACGCGCTAGCTTGAGGTGCTAGTGCCCTTTATCGGGCGTGGGGGTTCAAGTCCCCCCTCGGACACCAGCGTTGGCACAGTGCCGATCGGAATTCCTTCCCCGGTCGGCATTCCGCTTTTCCCGGCCCCGTCCGGCCACCGCGCACGGAGTATCGACGCGGATTGTTGCGGGCGCGTAAATCATTGCCGAATTCTGGATTTCCATATCCACGCACCGATCATGGGGTCCGGTCGGGCCACCCCTAAGATCTGCCCGAACTCCCAGGTCAGGGCAGCGATCCAGCAGATTAGGGGTTGCCCGCCGAGGGGTCACGCTGGCACGTTTGCGATGCAATTCTCAGTCGGCGTGTGCCCCCGGAATGAGGCGACGGAAACAACATGACGCTCGCGCCCAGCGAAACGCAGCCGTGGATTCGACGCTTTCGACCGGCCCCCGCGGCACGCACTCAATTGGTGTGCCTGCCGCACGCGGGAGGGTCCGCGCCGTTCTTCCTGCCGATGACCAAGGCACTCGCGCCCGAGACCGATGTGCTGGCCGTGCAGTATCCGGGCCGGCAGGACCGGCGCGACGAGAAGGGCATCAGCAACATTCCGGAGCTGGCCGACGCCGTGGCGCGTGAGCTCCTGGAGTGGGCGGACCGGCCCATGACCCTCTTCGGTCACAGCATGGGCGCGTCCGTGGCGTTCGAGGTCGCGCGGCGGCTGCGCGACACGGACGTGAACGTGCTCGGGCTGATCGTCTCGGGGCGGTGCGCGCCGCCCTGCCGGTGCATCGCGAAGCGGCAGCTGTTCACCGACGAGCACATAATCGACAACGTCCGCAGGCTGAGCGGCACGGACGCACAGGTCCTCGGTGACGACGACGTCGTACGCATGATCCTGCCGGCCCTGCGCAACGACTACGCGGCCGTGCTGTCGTACCGCAGCGAGCCGGGGGCGTCGATCCCGTATCCCCTCGTGGCCCTGATGGGCGACTCCGATCCGCAGGTGCCGGTCATCGACGCCCGGCCGTGGGCCGATCACACGGAGGCGGACTTCGACATGCACGTGTTCCCCGGCGGCCACTTCTATCTCAACGACCAGCCCGCCGCCGTGGCCAACACGGTCAGGCACCACATCACGCGGTGGGCCACCGCCGACGCCGCGCGGGACCGCGTCGCCTGAGGCGACGACACGGCCCCACGCGACACGACTCCCGCGACGCGCTCAACCGCCCTTGCGGATCCAGTCGTCCAACTGCGGCGCCTCGTCGCCGACCGTGGTCGAGTCGCCGTGTCCGGTACGGACGACCGTCCCGGGCGGCAGCGTCAGCAGCCGCTCGCGGATCGACTCGATGATCGTCGGGAAGTGCGAGAACGACCGCCCGGTGGCACCGGGCCCACCCTGGAAGAGCGTGTCGCCCGTGAAGACGGTGGACAGCTCGGGGGCGTACAGACAGACCGCGCCGGGCGCGTGGCCGGGCGTGTGCAGCACGGTGAGGGTGGTGCCGGCGACGGACAGGCTCTGGCCGTCTGCCAGTTCGCCGTCCGGGAGCCGGTCGGGGTGGGTCTGCTTCCACAGCGGCAGATCGTCCGGGTGCAGCAGGATCGGCGCGCCGGTGGCGGCGGCGAGCGCCGGCGCCGCGTCGATGTGGTCGTTGTGCGCGTGGGTGCAGACGATGGCGCGCAGTGTCCGGCCGCCGAGCGCCGTCTCGATGGCCGCGGCGTCGTGGGCCGCGTCGATGACGATCGCCTCGGTGTCGTCGCCGACGATCCAGACGTTGTTGTCGACGTCCCAGGTGCCGCCGTCGAGCGAGAACGTGCCGGAGGTGACCAGGTGGTCGACGCGTGCGGCGGGGGCGGTGGCGGGGTCGGTGGCGGCCATCAGAGCGTCACGACCGAGCGCAGGACGTCGCCCTCGTGCATCCGGGCGAACGCCTTCTCTACGTCCCCGAGTCCGATGGTCTCGGTGACGAACGCGGCCAGGTCGATACGGCCCTGCTGGTGCAGGTCGATCAGCATGGGGAAGTCGCGGGACGGCAGACAGTCGCCGTACCAGGACGACTTGAGCGAGCCGCCGCGCCCGAAGACGTCGAGCAGCGGCAGTTCGATCCTCATCTCCGGGGTGGGGACCCCGACCAGGACCACCGTGCCGGCCAAGTCGCGTGCGTAGAACGCCTGGTTGTACGTCTCCGGGCGGCCGACCGCCTCGATGACGACATCGGCCCCGAAGCCCCCGGTCAGTTCGCGGATCGCCTCGATGGCGTCGGTGGTACGGGAGTTGACGGTGTGGGTGGCGCCCATCGTCTTCGCCGTGGCCAGCTTGCGGTCGTCGATGTCGACCGCGATGATCCGGGCCGCGCCCGCGAGGCGGGAGCCGACGATCGCCGCGTCGCCGACACCGCCGCAGCCGATGACGGCGACGGAGTCGCCCCGGCCGACGTTGCCGGTGTTGATCGCCGCGCCGATGCCCGCCATGACGCCGCAGCCGAGCAGCCCGGCGACGGCCGGTGCGACCGACGGGTCGACCTTGGTGCACTGCCCGGCGGCGACCAGGGTCTTCTCCGCGAAGGCGCCGATGCCCAGCGCCGGGGACAGTTCGGTCCCGTCCGTGAGGGTCATCTTCTGAGTGGCGTTGTGGGTGTTGAAGCAGTACCAGGGCCTGCCCCGCAGACACGCCCGACAACTGCCGCAGACGGCGCGCCAGTTGAGGATGACGAAGTCACCGGGGGCGACATCGGTGACACCGGCGCCGACCGACTCCACCACGCCCGACGCCTCGTGGCCGAGGAGGAAGGGGTAGTCGTCACTGATCCCGCCCTGCTTGTAGTGCAGATCGGTGTGGCAGACCCCGCACGCCTGGATCTTCACCACGGCCTCGCCGGGGCCGGGATCGGGGATCACGATCGTCTCGATCCGCACCGACTCGTTCTTGCCGGGCGCCACGACGCCTTGCACCTGCTGCGACATGCCAGGACCTGCCTCTCCATCGAGCCTGAAGGGCCAAGTCTGACACCGCGCCCCGGCCGCCGGGGCCCCCGGTCAGGGGGCCAGCACGTCGAGTTCCTGCAGGGCGCCGACGGCGATCTCCCGGGTCAGCTCCTCCGCGCGGGCCGCGTCCCGTTCCCGTACGGCTTCGGCGACCCGTACATGCAGGGTCACAGCCGCCGGGTCCGGGTCGTGGAACATCACCTCGTGTCGCGTACGGCCCGTCAGGACCTCCGCGACCACATCCCCGAGCCGCGCGAACATCTCGTTGCCCGACGCGTCGAGAACCACCCGGTGGAAGGCGATGTCGTGGCGCAGATAGCCCTCCAGCTGGTGACCGCGCGAGGTGGCGACCATCCCGAGCGCCTGTTCGGTGAGGGCGGCGCACTGCTCGGGCGTGGCGTGGGTGGCGGCGAGACCGGCGGCGACCGGTTCGATCGCGGAGCGCAGCACGGTCAGCGAGCGCAGTTGGCGCGGCCGGTCGTTGCCGGCGAGCCGCCAGCGGATGACCCGCGGGTCGTAGACGTTCCACTCGCGGGCGGGCCGCACCGTCACCCCGACGCGGCGCCGGGACTGGACGAGGTGCATCGATTCGAGGACGCGGACCACCTCGCGTACGACGGTGCGCGAGACGTCGAAGCGCTGCGCGACCTCGTCGGTGCGCACGACGCCGCCCTCGGGGTACTCGCCCCCCGTGATGGCGAGACCGAGGGTGTCGAGCACATGGGTATGCAGGCCCCGGCCTTCTGTGGTCATGGCGGAAGCCTACGGGGCGGGCTCGGAGAAGAAAAAATATGACGTGTGGGTTACGACACCTTGAATACGTCGTACATATGAGTTTCAGTAGCGCGGAGGCAGCGGAGCACGTGAAGACAGCGAGGCATCAGATGAGCACCCCCCACGTCGTCGTGGTGATGGGCGTGGCAGGGACCGGCAAAACCACCGTCGGTCCCCTGCTGGCCGCCGCACTGGGCGTCCCGTACGCCGAGGGCGACGACTTCCACCCCCCGGCGAACATCGCCAAGATGTCCGCGGGCACCCCGCTGGACGACGACGACCGCTGGCCCTGGCTCGACGCGATCGGGCGCTGGGCGCACGGCCGGGCCGGACTCGGCGGCGTGGTCAGCAGCTCGGCGCTCAAGCGCGCCTACCGGGACCGGCTGCGGGCGGCGGCGCCCGACGCCGTCTTCCTGCATCTCACCGGCGAACGGGCCCTGATCGAGCGGCGGATGGCGGACCGCAAGGGGCACTTCATGCCCACCGCCCTGCTGGATTCGCAGTTCGCCACGTTGCAGCCGCTGGGCGACGACGAGGCGGGCGTCACCGTCGATGTGGCGGGCACCCCCGAGGAGATCGCCGAACGGGGCGTCGCCGCGCTGCGCCGTCTCGACCGTCCCCAGGCGTCCGAACCCGCCTGAGTCCGCCTGAACACAGCCGGACTCAGCCGGACTGACCTGAACTCACCTGAACTCACCTGGCAGACAAGCCAGTTACCCGACCCCCCGAATCTCCCCGAACTAAGGAACCCCCGTGACCAGTCTCAGCGTCGAGACGCTGGCAGCGGACGCCGTAGAACCGATCACCTCGGCCGGCAACACGCAGCTGGGCATCGCCGTTCTCGCCGGTATTGCCGTCATCGTCCTGCTCATCACCAAGTTCAAGCTGCACGCCTTCCTCGCACTGACCATCGGCACGCTGGCACTCGGCGCCTTCGCCGGCGCGTCCCTGGGTGACACGATCACCAGCTTCTCCGCCGGTCTCGGCTCCACCGTCGCGAGTGTCGGCGTGCTGATCGCGCTCGGCGCGATACTCGGCAAGCTGCTCGCGGACTCGGGCGGCGCCGACCAGATAGTCGACACGATCCTCAGCCGGGCGAGCGGGCGCGCAATGCCTTGGGCGATGGTCCTCATCGCCTCGGTGATCGGGCTGCCGCTGTTCTTCGAGGTCGGCATCGTGCTGCTGATCCCGGTCGTGCTGCTGGTCGCCAAGCGCGGCAACTTCTCCCTGATGCGGATCGGTATCCCGGCGCTGGCCGGTCTCTCCGTCATGCACGGGCTGATCCCGCCGCACCCCGGCCCGCTCGTCGCCATCGATGCCATCGGCGCCGACCTCGGCATCACGCTGGCGCTGGGCCTGGTCGTCTCCGTACCGACGGTGATCATCGCCGGTCCGCTGTTCTCCCGCTACGCCGCGCGCTGGGTGGACATCCAGCCGCCCGAGCGGATGCTCCAGACGCTGGAGAAGCGTCCGTCCGACGACACCGACAGGCGTCCGAGCTTCGGCGCCACCGTCGCGACGGTCCTGCTGCCCGTCGTCCTGATGCTGGTCAAGGCACTGGTCGACATCGTCGTGGACGATCCGGAGGACCAGGTCCAGAAGGTCGCCGATGTCGTCGGCTCCCCGCTGATCGCGCTGCTCGCCGCCGTCATCGTCGGCATGTTCACCCTGGGGCGCGCCGCCGGCTTCACCAAGGACCGGCTCGCCTCGACCGTCGAGAAGTCCTTCGGGCCCATCGCGGGCGTGCTGCTGATCGTCGCCGCGGGCGGCGGTTTCAAGCAGACCCTGATCGACGCGGGCGTCGGCCAGATGATCCTCGAGTTCTCCGAGGACTGGTCGATCCCCGCGCTGCTGCTGGGCTGGCTGATCGCGGTGGCGATCCGGCTGGCGACCGGCTCGGCGACCGTCGCGACGATCTCCGCCGCCGGTCTCGCCGCGCCGCTGGCCGCCGACATGTCGACGTCGCACGCCGCGCTGCTGGTGCTGGCGATCGGCGCCGGTTCGCTCTTCTTCAGCCATGTCAACGACGCGGGATTCTGGCTGGTGAAGGAGTACTTCGGGATGGACGTCGGCCAGACGATCAAGACCTGGTCGGTGATGGAGACGATCATCTCCGTCGTCGGTCTCGGCTTTGTGATGCTGCTCTCGCTGATCGTCTAGCGCGGGTTCCGGAAGTAGCTCCGGTTCCGGAAGTAGCGTCCCCCCGTCTGGGCGGGGCGGGTCACTCCTCCTCTTTCCACAGGGAGTGCTCCCGCTCCGCCCATGGCCGTTCCACCGACCCGGTCCGCATCCCGCGCCGTGCCTCCGGGTCGGCGAACGCCATCCCGATGTGCCCGATCAGTACGAGCCCCACGGCCAGCGACAGCCAGTCGTGCACGAACGTGGCGCTCGTCCGCCACACCAGTGGCGTCAGCCAGGTGAACCACATCATCAGGCCCGTCGCGAGCATGACCAGTACGGCTCCGGCGATCCAGCCGCCGTACACCTTCTGCCCGGCGTTGAACTTGCCCGCCGGGCGCGACTCCGGCCGGAAGTCGCGGCGCCGTACCGCCCGCAGCCACTCCTTGTCGTGCGGCGCGAAGCGGTTCAGCCGCCGCAGATCGGCGCGGAACGACGGGGACGCGAGCCCCACGAGGAACGGCGCGGGCAGCAGCAGCCCCGACCACTCGTGCAGGGTGACCACCAGATAGCGGCGGCCGACGAGTTCGGCGAGCTGGGGTACGTACAGGCAGGCCGCCGTCGCCACGCACACCAGCATGAGGGCGCCGGTCGCGCGGTGGACCAGCCGCTCGGCGCGGCTGAACCGCCGCCGCAGGCGGGGGCGCGCCGGGTCCGTCGAGTCCGGGGGCCGGTCAGACGGTCGGGGTGTCGGTGCGGCCGTTGGACCGCCCGACCCAGGCGTCGACGTCATAGCCGCGCTCCTCCCAGTAACCGGGGCGGACGTCGGAGGTGACGGAGATCCCGGAGAGCCATTTCGCCGATTTGTAGAAGTACATGGGCGCCACGTAGAGCCGTACCGGACCGCCGTGCGAGTGCTCGACCGGCTTGTCCTGCATCTTCAGCGCCACCAGTACGTCGGGCCGCCTGGCCTGCTCCATGGTCAGGCTCTCGCTGTACGTGCCGTCGAAGCAGGTGAAGCGCACGGCCTTGGCGTCGGGCCGTACCCCCGCCGCGTCCAGGATCCGTGACAGCCGTACTCCCTCGAACGGTGTTTCCGGGACGCGCCAGCCGGTGACGCACTGGACGTCACGGACCATGCGGGTCTGCGGCAGCTTCCGCAGACCGTCGAGCGTGTACGTGGTGGGCCGGTCGACCAGCCCGTCCACCTTCAGCCGGTAGTTCTCCGGGCCCTTGCGGGGTACGGAGGTGGCCACCGAGTAGTAGCGGAACCCGCCCCCGTTGGGCAGCAGCCCGGTCAGCCCCGTCGGGTCGCTGTCGGACACCGCGCCCAGGAAGGATTCGAGGCCCCGCTGCAGATAGGGCGCCGTGACGACGCCCGCCGCGCCGAGGCCGAGCATGGAGAGCACCAGGCGGCGCCCGACGGGCGTGCCCTCCGGGTCGGTATCTGGAGTGGTCACCTCTTGATTCGAACACCACCGGGCCCCGGAAGCCAGGGGCGACGGCTTTCCGTCATGGTTTCGTCAGGTCCGGCAGACTGGCGCGCATGGAGACGCCCCGGGAAAACCCTCACGCGGACCGCGAAGCGCTGCCGCCCTTTCTGCTCGCCTTCCCCGGCCCGCTGCGCGATCAGCTGGTCGCCGCCGTCCTGTCCGGGCAGAAGGTCTCGACCACGGGCCTGCTCGCCGAGTACGAGGCGGAGAAGGAGGAGCTGCCACCGGTCGGCGAGCGTTCGGCGCTGATCGACTCGGACGGCCGTGAGATCGCCGTCGTCGAGCTGACGGAGGTACGGGTGCTGCCGCTGGGGCAGGTCGATCTCCGGCACGCGCTCGACGAGGGCGAGGGATACGAGTCGGTGGCGGCCTGGCGCGCGGGCCATGAGGCGTTCTGGCACAGCGACGAGATGCGCGAGGCGCTGGGCGACCCGTCGTTCACGGTGCACGACGGGACGCTGGTGGTGGCGGAGCGCTTCCGGGTCGTGGAGCGCCGGTAGCGCCGGGGCTCAGCGAACCGCCTCGGTCCACCGCCTCAGCCCACCGCCTCAGCGCACCGCCTCCGCCGCCGCCCGCCCGGCCGCGCGCCCGGAGAAGATGCAGCCGCCGAGGAACGTTCCCTCCAGCGAGCGGTATCCGTGCATCCCCCCGCCGCCGAAGCCGGCCGCCTCCCCCGCCGCGTACACCCCCGCCAGCGGTGTGCCGCCCTCCCGCAGCACGCGCGACGACAGGTCGGTCTCCAGCCCGCCGAGCGACTTGCGGGTCAGGATCCGCAGCCGTACGGCGATCAGCGGACCGGCCTTGGGATCGAGGATGCGGTGCGGCGCCACCGTACGGATCAGCTTGTCGCCCAGATACGCGCGCGCCCCGCGCACGGCCGTCAGCTGAAGGTCCTTGGTGAACGGGTTCGCGACCTCCCGGTCGCGGGCGGTTATCTCCCGGCGCAGCTCGGCCTCGTCGATCAGCGGCTTCTCGGTGAGCGCGTTCATGCCGCGCACGAGCGACGCCAGGTCCTTCTCCACGACGAAGTCCGCGCCGTTGTCCATGAACGCCTTCACCGGTCCCGGCACGTCCAGCCGCGCCCGGTTGATCACGTCACGGACGGACTTGCCCGTCAGGTCGGGGTTCTGCTCGGAGCCCGAGAGCGCGAACTCCTTGCCGATGATGCGCTGGTTGAGGACGAACCAGGTGTAGTCGTGGCCCGAGTGCATGATGTGGTCCAGCGTGCCGAGCGTGTCGAAGCCGGGGAACAGCGGCACCGGCAGCCGCCGGCCGCGCGCGTCGAGCCACAGCGACGAGGGCCCCGGCAGGATCCGGATGCCGTGCTTGGCCCAGATCGGATTCCAGTTCTCGATGCCCTCCGTGTAGTGCCACATCCGGTCCTGGTTGATGTGGTGGGCGCCGGCCCCCTCGGTGATGCCGAGCATCAGACCGTCGACATGCGCGGGCACGCCGGAAAGCATCTTCTCGGGCGGGGTGCCGAGGCGGTCGGGCCACTGGGCGCGTACGAGGTCGTGATTGCCGCCGATACCGCCGGACGTCACGATCACGGCCTGCGCCTTGAGTTCGAACTCACCCGCCGTGACACGGCTGCTGGCCGTGCCGCGTTCGGCGTCGCTCGGCTCCAGCACCTCGCCGGTCACGGTGTCGACGGCGCCGGCCGTGGCGCCGAGTCCGGTGACCCGGTGACGGAAGCGGAACGTCACCAGCCCCTTGGCGACGCCTTCGCGCACCTTCCGTTCGAACGGCTCGACGACGCCGGGGCCGGTCCCCCAGGTGATGTGGAAGCGCGGCACCGAGTTGCCGTGCCCGCGCGCGCCGTAGCCGCCGCGCTCGGCCCAGCCGACGACCGGGAAGAACCGCACGCCCCGCTCCCGCAGCCAGGACCGCTTCTCCCCGGCGGCGAAGTCCACGTACGCCTCCGCCCACTTGCGCGGCCAGTGGTCCTCCTCGCGGTCGAAGCCGGCCGTGCCGAGCCAGTCCTGGAGCGCGAGGTCGCGGCTGTCCTTGACGCGCAGCCGCCGCTGCTCGGGCGAGTCCACGAGGAACAGCCCGCCGAAGGACCAGTGGGCCTGCCCGCCGATGGACCCCTCGGGCTCCTGGTCGAGGAGGATGACCGACCGCCCGGCGTCGACGAGTTCGGCGGTGGCGACCAGTCCGGCCAGTCCCGCGCCGATCACGATCACATCAGCGTCGTACGCCATGGGTTCCCACCTTCTCGGGGCGACTGAGGTGGTCCGATCTTCCGTACGGGCCGGTAACGAGTCAACTGTTCGGCATGCCAGGCTGTCCTCCATGAGCGCCGCTGACGAAATCCTTGACATCGTCGACGAGAACGACCATGTCGTCCGGCAGGCCTCGCGCGGCGAGGCGTACGAGAAGGGCTTGCGGCACCGCTGCGCGTTCATCCTGGCGCGCGACGCCGACGACCGCGTCTTCGTGCACCGCAGGACCGCGACCAAGATGGTCTTCCCGTCCCGCTACGACATGTTCGTGGGCGGTGTGGTCGGGGCGGGCGAGTCGTACGACGACGCGGCGCTGCGCGAGGCCGAGGAGGAGCTGGGTGTCTCGGGTCTGCCGCGCCCCGTACCGCTGTTCTCGTTCCTGTACGAGCCCGAGGGCGGCGGGCGGGGCTGGTGGTCGCGGGTCTACGAGGTCCGCTGCGCGCTGCCGGTCTCCCCGCAGGTGGAGGAGATCGACTGGCACACCTTCCTCGACGAGGAGGAGTTGGACCGGCGGGTGGCGGAGAGCGCCGCCGGCGGTGGGTGGGTGTGGACACCGGACGGTCTGGCGGCGTACGAGCGGCTGAAGGCGGTCCGCGCGCGAGGTGCGTAGGGTGCGACGGGTGATCGACTTTGTGCGGAGCCTGCGCCTGTGGTTCGCGCCCCGGCGGATCAGTGACGAGGGCACGACCCCCGACTACCGCTTCTCGCTCGCCAACGAGCGCACGTTCCTCGCCTGGATCCGTACCGCGCTCGCCCTGGTGGGCGGCGGATTCGCCGTCGACCAGTTCCTGCCGGACCTGCGCTGGGGTGTCCGGGTGGGGCTGGCGGTGGTCCTCTTCGCCATCGGCGCGCTCAGCGCGCTGCGGGCGATCAGCCAGTGGGTGCGCAGCGAGCGGGCGATGCGCCGGGGCGAGGACCTGCCGGTGACGCCGTTCCCGACACTGCTGGGTCTGTCCGTCGCGGCCGTCGCCGTGATCATGCTGGTCGTGGTGCTGTCCGGCCGGACCGGCTGATGGGGAGCCCGCCGCCGGGTGACGCCACGCGCGACCCCGGCCTCCAGCCGGAGCGGACCCGGCTGGCCTGGCGGCGTACGACCCTGACGTACACGGTCGTGGCGGTGCTCGCGGGCCGGCAGGTCGTCCGGGACGACGTGCCGGTCGCGGGGGTGGTCGCGGCGGCGCTGAGCGCGCTGGTCTGGCTGGCGTTCCTGTGGGTGGCGCACCGGCGGATGGTGGCGCTGGACAGGGCGGAGCCGCGCGCGCTCCCGGTGCGCGCGGGGGTGGCGGCGGTGGCGTGCGTGATCTGTCTGGCGGCGTTCGGTGTGACGGTGCTCTGAGGGTTTGAATCCGGCGGACGGGGCCTATCGGTTGCCCGTCTTGTAGCGCGCCCGGGTGCCCGACCGGGGGCGGGCGCCCGAGCCGGTGCGGGAGGTCGATCTCGTACGGAGCGCCAGTGCGATCCTGCGCTGTTCGCGTCCCGCGAAGCCCGGCTCACGGGCCATCAGCCGGATCAGCTCCTCGCGGAGGCGGGTGCTGCGGCCCGCCTCGGTGAAGTACCGGGCCTCGGCGAGCGCGCGGGCGACCTCGTGGTGGCGGGGTGTCAGGGTCGACTCCTCGTCGAACCAGTTCCCGTGCGGGAAGGACTGGTTGACCTTCGGCTGATGGTCGGCCAGATACCGCCACACGCGGCCGTCGAGGGACACGTCGGACACATGGTGCGCGGGCAGGGTCCGCACCCACGCGTTGCCGGGGTCCTGCTGCCAGCGCCAGGTGTTCGGGCTGGTGCGGGTACGCGGGGTCACCGCGACGTACCGGAGCTTGCGCCGGATGACCGCCCACGGCTCGCGGCTCTCCTCGATCCAGTCGGCGAGCCGGCCGTGGAGCGTGCCGTAACTCCGCCCCTCGCAGACGACGTCGACCAGGGCGACGGGGTGCTTGCGGCGCGCCAGCGCGTACGGCTCCAGGCCCACGGAGGCGAGGTGCTCGCGGAAGCGGCGGACGGCGGCGGGGCTCCAGTCGGTGTCGGCCATGCAGGAGACCGGCAACCGCAGCAGCCGCCCGTCCCACGGCGAGTGTTCCAGCGCGCCGGTCAGCAGGTCGTACATGGAGTCCAGCGACCGGCCGAGGAAGCAGAGGTCGGCGCCGTCGGAGCGGGCGAGGACCTTGGCGGTGACGCCGGTCAGCTCCGAGAGGACCAGATCGGAGGGCGGGCTCTGGTCCTGCGGCGCGGCGAGCGTGCCGAGTTGGTCGGGCCGGCCGCCGCCGAACGAGGACAGCGACCAGCGGTAGGGCTGGGGCGGCGGCGCGGCCTCGGCGGTCATGCCTGCCAGTTCAGCACCGCACGCCCCCTGCGGTCATTCGATTTACGGCACGCGAACCGGACCTACCGGTCATCACGGACATGCCTGGTAGCGTCCCGACCGGCTTCGCAAATAGCCATTCAACCCAACAAAGGTGCACATCATGACGCCTCTTCACCAGGAACACCCCACGCACCAGCACGCCCACGGACCGACCTGCGGCCACACCGAGGTACGGCACGGCGACCATGTCGACTACGCGCACGACGGGCATCTGCACCGGAAGCACGTCGAGCACTGGGACGAGTGCGAGCCCGTCGCCCATGTCGTCCACGACAGCCACCCTCACCAGCACGGCGAGGGCTGCGGCCACCCCGCCGTCGCGCACGGTGACCACAAGGACTACGTCCACGACGGCCACCGGCACGCCGCGCACGAGGGCCACTGGGACGACCACTGACCCAGGCGCACACCCCGGACGTCCACCGAGGACGCACACGGCCGGGTCCGGCTCTCCCGGGCCCGGCGCACCGATCCGCACGCCCATCGATCCCGTCACACCCCCGGGCGGTTTCCCGTCACCCACTGGACGGCATACCGACTGGTCGGCATCATGAACGGCGAAGGCTTTCCACCGCCCCGCCCGCCATACCGCCCGCCATACCGCCCGCCCAGGAGGTACGACCGATGAGCGCCAGTCCCCCGCCAGGACTCGACCCGGAGCGGGTGCGCGGCCACCTCGACCGCGAGCGCCCCGGTCTGGTGAGCGGACCGCTGAGCGCCCGGCTGATCGAGGGCGGCCGGTCGAACCTGACGTATCTCGTCACCGACGGCGCCCACGAGTGGGTGGTCCGCAGGCCCCCGCTCGGCCATGTCCTGGCCACGGCGCACGACATGAAGCGCGAGTTCCGGGTGATCAGCGCGCTGCACCCGACCGCCGTGCCGGTGCCGGAGCCCCTGCTGCTGTGCGAGGACCCGGAGGTGCTCGGGGCGCCCTTCTACGTGATGGAGTACGTGACGGGGACTCCGTACCGTACGGCCGAACAGCTCGCGCCACTCGGCCCCGAACGGACCCGCGCCGCGGTCCTCGGCCTGGTCGACACCCTCGTCGAACTGCACGCGGTCGACCCCTCGGCGGTGGGGCTCGCCGACTTCGGCCGGCCCGAGGGCTTCCTCGACCGCCAACTGCGCCGCTGGGGAAAGCAGTTGGACGCCTCGCGCAACCGGGACCTGGCCGGCGTGGACGAGTTGCACGCGGCTCTCGGCCGCTCGCTCCCCAACTCCCCCGCGCCCACGGTCATTCACGGCGACTACCGGCTCGACAACGTCCTGATCGGCGACGACGACCGCATCAAGGCCGTGCTGGACTGGGAGATGTCCACGCTGGGCGATCCGCTGACCGACCTCGGTCTGCTGGTGATGTACAGCGCGCCGCTGGAGATCCCCGGCTCCCCGATCAGTACGACGGCAGGCGCGGCCGGCCATCCGGCCCCGGCCGAGCTGATCGCGCGCTACGCCGCCGGATCGGGCCGCGACACCTCGGCGATCGCCTGGTACACGGCCTTCGCCTGGTTCAAGCTCGCGGTGATCCTCGAAGGCATCCACTACCGCTACACGCTGGGCCAGACGGTCGGCGGCGGATTCGAGCGCATCGGGGATCTCGTCCCCGTCTTCATCGAGCACGGCCTCACCACCCTGCAGGAAGGCTGACCGCACCCATGGACTTCGCATTCGACGCCCGTACCGAGGAACTCCGCAGCGAGCTGCTGGACTTCATGGACGAGCACATCCGCCCCGCCGAGGCCGTCGCCCACGAACAGCGGGCCCGGCTCGCCGACCCCTGGGACACCCCGGCGATCGTGGGCGAGTTGAAGGCCGAGGCCCGCAAGCGGGGGCTGTGGAATCTGTTCCTCCCGGACGCGGAGCACGGCGCCGGGCTGACCAACCTCCAGTACGCGCCGCTCGCCGAAATCACCGGCCACAGCCCGCACTTGGCCCCGACTGCGCTCAACTGCGCGGCGCCCGACACCGGAAACATGGAGGTGCTGGCCCAGTTCGGCAGCGACGAGCAGAAGAAGCGCTGGCTGGAGCCGCTGCTCGCCGGTGAGATCCGCTCGGCGTTCGCGATGACCGAGCCGGAGGTCGCCTCGTCCGACGCGACGAACATCCGGACCCGGATCGAGCGCGTCGGCGACGAGTATGTGATCAACGGCCGTAAGTGGTACATCTCCGGGGCGATGAACCCGGACTGCCGGATCTTCATCGTGATGGGCAAGACCGACCCGGACGGCGCCGACCCCCGCCGCCAGCAGTCGATGATCCTCGTCCCGCGCGACACCCCCGGCCTCACCGTCGAGCGCGCGATGAGCGTGTACGGCTACGAGGACCACTCCCACGGCGGCCACGCCGAGGTGTCCTTCACCGACGTCCGCGTCCCGGCGGACCAGCTGATCGGCGAGGAGGGCGGCGGCTTCGCCATCGCCCAGGCCCGGCTCGGCCCCGGCCGGATCCACCACTGCATGCGGCTGATCGGCATGGCCGAGCGCGCCATCGAGCTGATGTGCCGGCGGGCGGTGTCCCGTACGGCCTTCGGCAAGCCCATCGCCCAGCAGGGAGTGGTCCAGAACTGGATCGCCGACGCACGGGTGACGGTCGAGCAGCTGCGGCTGCTGGTGCTCAAGACGGCCTGGCTGATGGACACGGTCGGCAACCGGGGCGCGCACACGGAGATCCAGGCCATCAAGATCGCGACCCCGCGCGCGGTGGTCGACATCATCGACAGCGCGGTGCAGCTGCACGGCGCCGGCGGGGTGAGCCAGGACTACCCGCTGGCGGAGCTGTGGGCGGCGGCGCGGACACTGCGGCTGGCGGACGGGCCGGACGAGGTGCACCAACGGTCGCTGGCGCGGCGGGAGTTGAAGAAGTACCTGTAGCGGGCGGGGCTGTCCGGGCGATCCGGCAAGATCGCCCGGACAGGACCTAGCGCTTGAAGGTGACCTGCTTCTCGTCCAGGTCGTAGTCGTAGGTGCCGGTGAAGCCCCAGTTCTGCCAGCCGCCGTCACCGTTGTTGACGATGGTTCCCTCGTCGACGGCGAACACGTTGACACCGTCCACCACCGCGAGGTGTTCGATGCCGGACACCCCGGAGAAGGACATGTCGTTGAAGGACTTCACCGCGATGATGTTCGTGTCGGGGAAGCTGCGGCCGTACTCCTCGATCAGCGACTGCGTCAGCTCGCCGTCGTCGCCCGGCACATCGCCGGAGTAGTCCGTGCCGGGGTACGGTCCGCCGTCCGTGTACTTCGGCGTCTCGTCGTTGAAGTTGACCGTGCCCGAGCCGGTGGGGGTGGAGTCGGCGTCCAGGTCGGCGGGTTCGGGCTGTTCGAAGGCCGCTTCCTTGCCGTCGCGGGTGAAGTCGCCGTAGTAGGCCCAGTTGGTGTAGCCGCCGTCGCCGTCGTTGCTGAACGTGCCCTTGTCGAAGACGTACACGTCGAACACGGCCCGGCCGGAGGCGATGTCGTCCCCTTGCTCGTCGTCGTGGTACTCGGGCGAGTTGAGCCGGTACCTGCCCTCGTGGACGAACGAGTCCGGCTCGTCCGCCCAGTGCGACGGCTGTTCCGAGTGCATCGCGACGACGTTGTAGTCGGGGTAGCAGCGGCGCAGGTCGTTCACGAGCATCCGGACCGCCTGCGTCGACGCCTCGTTGTCGAGCGGGGAGTACGTGTTGTAGTACCGGTTCCGGTCGGGCGGTTCCTGCCCCTCGATCTGGCACCCCTCGTCGCCGGGCTTCCAGCCCTCTTTCCGCTTGGGACGCGGCGGCTCCTGGAACGTGACGGTGCGGCGGTCCTCGCTGACGTCGAAGACGCCGTGGAACGCGCGGTTCTTCCAGCCGAGGTCGGCGTCGTCGGCCCAGGTGAACTTCCCCGTCTTGAAGGCGTAGACGCGGTAGGTCGTGCCGCTGATCTCGACGGTCTCGATCAGGGCCGCGCCGTCCATCTGCTGGAGGTTTCCCTCGTGCGGCTGTGCGATGACGATGTTGTAGTCGGGCAGGCAGTAGGCGAGGTCGTCGAGCGCCAGCTTGACCCGCTTCTCCTTGTTCTTCTCGTTGTCGATCTTGTCGATGACAAAGTTGACCAGGTAGGAGTAGCCCCAGGCGGCCGCCTTGCTGGCGGGGCCGTTGCCCGGTACGGAGATCCTTGAGTTAGACGACCGTTCCCGCGGCTCGAAGCAGAGGCTGGGGAGCGCGTTCCCTTCGCCGGCGGGCTTTCCGGCCGTTTCGACGACAGGTGTCTCGCCGGCCCCGCCGACGGGCTGCTCACCCGGCTCACCGGGCCGGCCGGTCCCGTCGGATCCACCGGGCCCGTCCCCGGAGGCCGTGGCGGGTGCGACGGGTTCGTCGGCAGCGGGCTCGTCGCCGGAGTCGCAGTCGCCGCCGCCGTCCGCCATGTGGACGATGCGGCAGACATGGTGCTGCGCGTAACCCGCGACGTCGCCCCCGATGCCGGTCGCGACGATCGCGGCGGTCACCAGGGCGACGACCCCCAGCGTTCCCAGGTACTCGAGTGCCGACTGCCCTCTGTTCAGGCGTACGTCATGGCGTATCCGGTCGCTGCGTCTCACAGGTCACCTCGTCGTAGCTCGCTCCAGTCGCAGGGAGTGTCAAACCCGCTGTTCGGAACGGTAACGACGGCCACGGGGCCCACCGCGAGGGTCCGCAGGCCCACGACCGGGACCCAAATCGGCGCCTCGGGGCCCAGGGGGTGTCCGCGAAGTAGCGCCGTCCGCCCGCAGGGCGGGGCCCGCGGCGTCTGGTGCGGTGCATCGCAAGGCGGAGGATCGGCCTCGTACTGGGCGTACTTGGCCGACTCCGACAACGCGGCGAAGTGCCGTGCCAGGCGTCGCGGGCCAGGCGGGACTTCGCGGACACGCCCCAGTCCTTACGGGCGCAGCGCGCGCAGCAGCAGGTCCGCGAGGTGGTCGGCGACCTGCTGCGGGGTGAGCGGGCCGTCCGGGCGGTACCAGGTGGAGAGGTGGTGGACCGAGCCGAAGTGGTAGTCCACCACCAGGTCGGACGGCGTGGCGGAGGTGAACACCCCGCTGCGCTGGCCCTCTTCGACCAGCGCGCGGAACCGCTCGTGGTAGCGCCGCCGCTCGGCCCGTACCTGTTTGTTCTTCTCCGGGCTCAGATGGTGCATCGAGCGGAAGAAGATCGCCGCGTCGTCCAGGTTCTCGATGGTCGTCACGACCACGTCGGCCGCCGCCGCGCGCAGCCGTCGCTCCACGGGCTCGTCGGCGTCGGCGAAGGCGTCCAGCCGCTCCTGCTGGAGGCGGAGCACCCGCGCGTACACCTCCTGGAGGAGGTCTTCCTTGGAGCCGAAGTAGTGGTAGAGCGCGCCCTTGGTGACGCCCGCCGCCTCCACGATCTCCTGGACCGACGTGCTGCCGTAGCCCTGCTCGGCGAAGAGCCGGGTGGCGGCGGCCAGCAGCCGCTGGGGTACGGGCGCACCGTTCCCGTCCGTCGTTCTGGCCACTGTCGCCGCCTGCCTCTCTCAGTTCCCCGCGGGGTCCGCCGCCGTGGTGTCCGCCGCCGTCTCCTGGCGTGAACGCAGCTCCCGCCTCAGGATCTTCCCACTCGTGGTTTTGGGCAGCTCGGGCAGGACCTCCACCTGGCGTGGATATTTGTACGCGGCGAGTCGTTCGGCGCAGTACGCGGCCAGTTCGGCGGGGTCGGCCGCCGCCCCCGGCCGGAGGCTGACGTACGCCTTCACGCTCTCCCCTCGGTAGTCGTCGGGGATGCCGACCACGGCCGCCTCGCGCACGGCGGGGTGCGTGTAGAGGACGTCCTCGACCTCGCGCGGCCAGACCTTGAAGCCGGAGGCGTTGATCATGTCCTTCTTGCGGTCCACGACGTAGAGCCAGCCGTCGGTGTCCATGAAGCCGATGTCGCCGGTGCGCAGTTCGCCGTCGGGGAAGGTCTCGGCGGTGGCGGCGGGCTGATTCCAGTAGCCGGAGACGACCTGGGGGCCGCGTACGGCTATCTCGCCGTGCTCGCCGAAGGGGACGTTCCTGCCTTCCTCGTCGACGATCCGCACGACGGAGTCGGGGCCGGGGAGGCCGACGGACAGTGTGCCGGAGACCGGGTCGACGGGGGCCTCCCTCTCGGGCGGCACGGACGCGCAGGGGGCGGTGCACTCGGTGAGCCCGTAGCCGTTGCGCAGATACGGGCCGAAGCCGGCGCGGAACTTCTCGACCAGCGCGGGCGGCACCGGGGCGCCGCCCGAGGAGATCACGGCGAACGAGCTGAAGTGGTCGGGCGTGGCGGCCGGGTGGGCGGCGAGCGCCATGAAGGCGGTGGAGGGGCCGACGGTGTAGGCGGGGCGGTGTTCGGTGAACGCGTCGAGGACGACGCCGGGTTCGAAGCGGTACGCGAGGATCAGCGTGCCTACGTTGGCGATACAGGCGGCCAGCTCGCAGACCAGTCCGGTGATGTGGAAGAGCGGGGCGAGGACGAAGTAGCCGGCGCCCTCCGCGAGGGGGTGGCCGACGCGCTGGCGCTCGGCGTTGACGGTGATGTTGCCGTGGGCGTTCATCGCGCCCTTGGGGGTGCCGCTGGTGCCCGAGGTGTAGCTGATCAGCGCCACGTCGGTGGCCACCGGGTCGCGTTCGGCGGGCGCGGGCAGGCCCTGGCGGGCGACGGTGAGCAGATCGTCGGTGTCGGTGGGGCGCGGCAGCCGGTCGAAGCCGAGGACGCGGGGGTCGTCGCGGGTCTGGAGTTCGTGCTCGGCGACGGTCAGCACGATTCGCACGGGGGACGTCCGCACGGTGTCGCGGAGGAACGACTCCCACGCGCCGTCGGAGCAGACCAGCGCGGTCACTCCGGCGTCCGCGAGGACATGGCCGACCTCGGCCGACTTGTACATCGGGTTGACCGGGACGACGATCGCCCCGGCCTTCCAGGCGGCGAGCAGCGCGATGACGAACTGCGGGGTGTTCTGGAGCATGATCGCGACGCGGTCGCCGCGCGCCAGTCCCTGGGCGGCGAGATGGCCGGCGACGGAGTCGGAGAGCGCGTCGGTCTCGCCGTAGCTGAGCCGGCCGTCGAAGTAGACGAGCGCGGGGTGCTGGGGTGCCCGGTCGGCGGCGGCGCGGAAGGCGTGCAGGACGGAGGCGGGCGGGTGGATGACGGACGCCTGGGCCTCGGTGAGCCGGCCGATCCAGGGTTTGTCCGCGTAGCTGAGCGCCGTCATCGCCCGGCTCCTTCCCACTTCTGCTGGATCTGGTTCATGCTGGTCAGCCAGCGGTCGGGGTCACCGGCCCGCGCCCGGTAGTAGCCCGCCACCTCGGCGTGCGGCAGCACCAGGAAGCGGTCCTCGGCCATCGCGTCGAACAGCGCGTCGGCGACGTCCTCGGGCTCGATCGCCGTCGGGGCGAGTACGAGGTCGCCCGCCGATCCGGTGGCGGCCAGCATGTCCGTACGGACTCCCTGCGGGCAGATCGCGTGGACCTTGAGGCCTCGGTGGCGGTAGGTCAGCGAGAGCCATTCCGCGTAGGCGAGCGCGCCGTGCTTGGTGACGCTGTACGGCGCCGCGCCGATCATCGTGAGCAGTCCGGCGGCGGAGACGGTGGAGACGAACCGGCCCGTGCCGCGCTCCAGCCAGTCGGGCAGCAGGACCCGGGAGGCGCGTACGTGCGCCATCACGTTGACGTCCCAGGCCGACGCCCAGACGTCCTCGTCGGCGAAGGCGTCACCGGCCGAGCCGACGCCCGCGTTGGCGCAGTAGATGTCGACGGCGCCGCCGAGCGCGTCGCGCGCCTGCTTGACCACGGCGGAGGCGTCGCCCGGCAGGGCGGCGGCGGCGCCGATGGACTCGGCGACGGCGTGGGCCTTGACGGCGTCGAGGTCGTTGACGACCACATGGGCGCCCCCGGCGACGAATCTGCGGGCGAGCGCGGCACCGATACCGCCGCCGGCTCCCGTGACCACCACTCGCGCGCCCCGCACCGTACTCATCGGACCTGCCTCTCCGGTTCACCGCGGCACACACCGCTCGACCCCGGCAGACTAACCAGTCGGTATGTCGCGACGGAAGGGCGCGGACGGAACGGGCGCCCCTTCGCCGCGTACGGGCCCGCGCACCCCCGCGGGTGCCGCACCGGACAGGGCCTGACCCGATCGGCCAGACACCCCCTAGAGTCCGTGGACATGACAGAGCGTGTGATCACGGAGGTGGCCGAATGAGCCTGACCAGACGGGGTTTGCTCGCCGCGAGCGGCGCGGTGGGAGCGGTGGGTGCGGCGAGCGCGGTGGGGGCGGCCGGCGCTCCGGCCGCCGCGGCGGACCGGAGCCGGGGCAGCGGGGGCGGGCGGGTCCGTACGGGCTTCGACCGGCTGGCGGCCGACGGCTACCGGCTGCTCGCCGGTCAACGGGTCGGGATCGTCACCAACCCGACCGGCGTCACGCAGGACGTACGGCACATCGTCGACGTCATGCACCCGGACGAACGCGTCGACCTGACCGCCGTCTTCGGCCCCGAGCACGGCTTCCGGGGCACGGCCCAGGCCGGCGGCTCCGAGGGCAGGTACGACGACCCGGCGACCGGGCTGCCGGTGTACGACACGTACCAGACGAGCGGGCAGCGGCTCGCCGACATCTTCACCGCGTCCGGCGTCGACACGGTCGTCTTCGACATCCAGGACGCGGGCGCCCGCTTCTACACCTACATCTGGACGCTGTACGACTGCATGGAGGCGGCGGCCCTCGCGGGCAAGCGCTTCGTCGTGCTCGACCGCCCCAACCCCGTCACCGGGCGGGCGGCCCTCGGACCGGTCCTGCACCCGGAGTTCGCGACGTTCGTCGGCCGGAAGCCGATCGCGCAGGCGCACGGCATGACGGTCACCGAACTGGCGCTGCTCTTCAACGGCGAGTTCCTCGCCCGGCCGGTGGAGCGGCTGGACATCGTCAGGATGTCCGGCTGGCGCCGCTCCGACTTCTTCGACGGGACCGGCCTGCCCTGGGTCCCGCCGAGCCCCAACATGCCGACGCCGGAGACCGCGTTGGTCTACTCGGGCACCTGCCTCTTCGAGGGCACCAACCTCTCCGAGGGCCGCGGCACGACCCGCCCCTTCGAACTGCTGGGCGCCGAGGGCGTCGACGGCGCGTGGGCCGAGGCCGCCAACGCCGAGGCGCTGCGCGGAGTGCGTTTCCGTGAGGCGTACTTCGCACCGACGTTCTCCAAGTTCCAGGGCAAGACGGTCGGCGGGGTCCAACTGCACGTCCACGACCGGGAGTCGTTCGATCCGGTGCGTACCGGCATCGCGCTGCTGGTGACGGCGAAGAAGGCATGGAGCGGCTTCGCCTGGCGCGAGGACAACTGGATCGACAAGCTCACCGGCTCCACGTCCGTACGCACATTGATTGACGCGGGCGCGGACACGGACGAGGTGGTCGGCGCCTGGCGCGGTGAACTCGCGGCGTTCCGGGCGACACGTGAGCGGTACCTCCAGTACCGCTGAGCGGGGCTGATGGCAGTCCTCAGGGGTGAAAAGCCGTCTGATGGCTGCCATCGCATTTTCGATGGAGCCGGATCGGGCACGCGTACGTCTATTGGATGACGCCGATGCAGCAACGACGGAGGTGGCAGGCGATGGCCGGATTCCGGAGTCTCGCGAGACAGGTGCGCGATCCCCGATGTGACCTGGCACTACGCCGGTATTCACTGCGTAAGTGCCTTGAGCGGTTTGCCCCTTATGGGCATCGAGCCACCTGGGACCATCTGTGTGAACGGCACGACATCGAGCCGGAGGACAGAGCTCCCGATCCGGTGCGGCTGATGGCCGCGCTGGACGAACTGGAAGAGGCGCGGGCCGTCTGGCTGGCGTACGAGACGCAGTTCGCCAAGCGCCGTAAGCGCGAGAAGCACGACGGGCTGAGAAGACCGGGCACGTTCGACGACTGGCACCGCAAGACCTGGGGCGGCAACGGGGTGGTGCGGTGCGACGACCCGGCCGTCCATCCGACGGAGCCCCTGGCCGAGGTGTTGCGCCGGCTGATCGCCGGGCTGGAGTCGGGACCGGGCGGCGCGTGCCCGGTGTGTGCGGAGAAGGGAATCGTCTGGCGGCCGGATCTGTCGCAGGCTCCGTGGTCGGGAGCGGTGTGCAAGGGCTGTGGCATTGTCGTGCCACGGCCCGTTCTTACGTCCGAGGCCATGGAGCGGGCGAAGCGCGTACGGCAGCGGGAGTTGGCCTCGGTGGCCTGACCCGCCTCCGGGCGGGACAGGCCGAAGACGGCGAACGGCATACGGATCGGTACGGATCGGTCAGGGGCGCGCCGATCCGTCAGGACGTACGGCCCGAGGGCGCAACCGCGACCAGGACGTACGGGGCAAGGACGGGACCGCTACCTGCGCTTGCGCTCCGCCAGCAGCCGGGAGCCGGACATCCGGTCGCCGAACACGTCGTCGGGGTTGGACAGTACGCAGGTCTCCAGCGAGAGACACCCGCAGCCGATGCAGTCGGTCAGATGGTCCCGCAGCCGGCCGAGCTGTTTGATGCGCTCGTCGAGTTCCGAGCGCCAGGCCTCCGACAGCCGTGCCCAGTCGTCATGGTTCGGCGTACGCCCCTCGGGAAGCTCCGCGAGAGCGTCCCTGATGGTGGCGAGCGGAATGCCGACGCGCTGAGCCGCGCGCACGAAGGCGACCCGGCGAAGCGTGTCCCTGCTGTAGCGGCGCTGGTTGCCGCTGGTGCGACGGCTGCTGATCAGCCCTTTCGCCTCGTAGAAATGCAGGGCCGACGTCGCGGCACCGCTGCGCGCCGAGAGCTGCCCGACGGTGAGTTCATGGATCTTCTCCGGAATCTGCGGCACGTCACCGACCCTACGTCGGGCGCCGTGTCACGCGTTGACAGGACAGGCGGCCCCAACCATGCTGAGCAAGCGCTTGGACACCGCGCGGACGGTACGTGAGACGGCGCTTGAGAGGCAGGTATCGACAGACATGGCTGAGCCGAGGGTCTTCACATCCGCGGAGGAACTGCGCGCCGCTGTCGGCGAGCAGTTGGGACACAGCGACTGGCTGGAGGTCGACCAGAAGCGGATCGATCTCTTCGCCGAGGCCACCGGGGACCACCAGTGGATCCATGTGGACCCGGAGCAGGCGGCGAAGGGGCCGTTCGGCACGACCATCGCGCACGGCTATCTGACGCTGTCGCTGCTGCCGGCCCTCGTCCCGCAGATCCTGGCCGTCCAGAACGTGACGATGGGCGTCAACTACGGCGCCAACAAGGTGCGTTTCCCCGCACCCGTGCCCTCGGGTTCACGGGTGCGCGCGACGGCCGTGCTGAAGGAGGTCGCCGAGGCGGGCGGTGGCGTGCAGGTCACCGCCGTCGTCACGGTGGAGCGCGAGGGCGGCGAGAAGCCGGTGTGCGTCGCGGAGTCGGTCTCCCGCTACTACTTCTGACCGGCGGCCGGGGGCGAGTTCATCCGGCCACCACCATGCGCAGCACGAGGTCGGCGTAGAGGGCGCCGACCTCGTCGGGCGTCCGGCGGCCCTCCGTGTTGAACCAGCGCGCCACGTCGATGCAGAGCGACAGCACGGCCAGGGTGGTGCCGGGCACGTCCGGGACGTCGAACTCCCCGTCCCGTACGCCGTCCTGGATGATCCGGCGCACCGCCGCGTCGCTGCGCCTGCGCAGTTCGACGATCTCGGTGCGGTGTTCGGCGGTGAGGGCGTCGAGTTCGTACTGGACCACACGCGCCGTGGTGTGACGTGTCGCGTGCCAGCCGACGAACGAGCGGACCGCGTCGGCGAGCCGTTCGGCGGCCGTGCCGTCGCGGCCGGCGGCGGCGTCCAGGATCTCCAGGGCCTTGTCGTGGCCGATCCGGCTGATCCGGTGGAGCAGTTCTTCCTTGGTCTTGTAGTGGATGTAGAGCGCCGCGGGGCTCATACCGGCGCGGCTCGCGATGTCGCGGGTGGTGGTGGCGTGGTACCCGCGTTCGGCGAACGCCTCCACGGCGGCGACGAGCAGCCGCCTGGCCGCCTCGGGGGTGACCTCACCCCACGGGATGCCCTCGCCGTCGGCCGTCCGTTCCGCCGTACGCATCGCTCTCGCCCCTTCCGGTCGCTTCCGGTCAACAGAACGCACACCCTACCCCGAGGGTGAGCAAGCGCTTAGGTCTCTGGTCGAACCGCCGTCCCACCGGTGCCGCACCGCGCGACGACCCGGCGCCGGGGTCACAGCCATACGATGTGCGCCATGGCCCGACCCCGCAAGCCGCTCCTCAGCAGAGACCGCATCGTCGCGACCGCGGGCGCGCTCGTGGACGCCGAGGGGCTCGGCGCCGTCTCCACCCGCCGGCTGGCGGCGGAGCTGGGGGTCAGCGGACCGTCCCTCTACAACCACTTCCGCAACAAGGACGAGATCCTGGACGCCGTCGCGGACTCCGTCAGCGCGCAGGTCGACCTGTCGATGTTCGACGAGGACGACGGACGGGACTGGCGCACCGCGCTGCACGACTACGCCGTCTCCTACCGGGCCGCGCTCAGCGCGCACCCGCACATCGTGCCCGTGCTCGCCCAGGGTCCGGGCCGCCGCCCGGCGGGCCTGCGGGTGGCCGACACGGTCTTCGGCGCGATGGTCCGGGCCGGATGGCCGCCGACCCAGGCCACCCATATCGGGGCGCTGATGCGGTACTTCATCACGGGCTCGGCGCTCGGCTCGTTCGCGCGGGGCTTCGTGGACGACGAGACGGCGTACGACCCCGCCGACTATCCGCACCTCGGCCAGGCCCATCTGCTCGCCGAGCGGCAGCAGCAGGTGGACGAGGGGGCCTTCGAGACGGGGCTCAGGGCGCTGATCGACGGGCTGGCCGCGCAGTACGAGACAGTTCGGGCCACACCGAAGAGTTCTTGAGGCACCCTGGAGGTATGCCGCAGACCTCCACCCCGGGCGCGATCGGCGCCACCCCCGACTCCTTCGACCTCCCCGCCCCGTCGGCGTCCCCCGGCGCGCTCCTCGCGAGCTTCGCCGCGCTGCTCGCCGACGAGACCCGCGCCGTCTTCTGCCTGTCCCTGCTCGACGGGCGCGCCTGGACGGCGGGTGAGCTGGCACGCGAGGCCGGAGTCGCCGCGTCCACCGCCAGCGAGCACATCGGGAAGCTGATCGCCGCCCGGCTGGTCACCGAGGAGCGGCAGGGCCGCCACCGGTACGTGCGGCTGGCCGACGCCACCACCGCCGAACTGGTCGAGTCGCTGGCCGCGCACGTCATGCCGGGCCGCGACAGCCCGCACATCGCGCTCGCGTCGAGGGCGAGCGGCGCCATGGCACGTGGCCGTACCTGCTACGACCATTTCGCCGGCCGGCTCGGGGTGGCACTCACCGATGCCATGTCACGGCGTGGACTGCTGCTCACGGACGCGGGCTTCGCCCTCACCGAGCAGGGCACGGAGTGGTTCCGCGAGCGGGGAATCGCGCTGGGCGTCGCCGGCCGGCGCCCGGTGGTCAGCTCCTGTCTGGACTGGACGGAGCGCCGGCGCCATCTGGCGGGGGTGGCGGGGGCGGGGCTGTGCCGGCTCGCCCTGGAGTCGAAGTGGTGCGTGCGCATCGGTACGGAGCGGGCGGTACGGGTGACACCGACCGGGGAGCGGGTCTTCGCCGAACTGCTCGGGATCGAGCCGTCAACACTTCGGTGACAGCCGAACTGTTAAGGGCTTAACATCGCTCTCATGGCGAACCCTTCCGGTCCGCGTGCCCAGGCGCGCCCGGCCGCATCGACGACCGCTCCTCCCGGCGGCACATCCACCCCCGCGCCCGGCCCGGCGTCCAGCCCGTCGCCCGGCCGCGCGCAGCCGCTGGCCTTGGCCGCCGCCGGGGTCACCGTCGTCCTCTGGGCGTCGGCCTTCGTCTCCATCCGCAGCGCGGGCGAGGCGTACGCACCGGGCGCGCTGGCGCTCGGACGGCTGCTGACCGGATCGCTGGTGCTGGTCGCGATCCTGCTGATACGCCGCGAAGGGCTGCCGCCGCGCGCCGCCTGGCCCGGCATCGTGGTGTCGGGACTGCTCTGGTTCGGCGGCTACTCGGTCGTCCTCAACTGGGGCGAACAGCTCGTCGACGCGGGCACGGCGTCCCTCGTCGTGAACATCGCGCCGCTGCTGATGGCGCTCCTCGCGTTCCGCCTCCTGGGTGAGAACCTGGCGCCCCGGCTGCTCACCGGCATGGCGGTGTCCTTCGCCGGCGCCGTGGTGGTCGGTCTGTCGATGGCCGGCGGCGGCAGCACCTCCGTACTCGGCGTGGTGCTCTGCCTGGTGGCGGCGGTGGCGTACGCGGGCGGCGTCGTCGCGCAGAAGCCCACGCTGGCGTACGCGACACCGTTGCAGGTCACGACGTACGGCGCGCTCATCGGGGCGGTCGGCTGCCTGCCCTTCGGGTGGCAGCTCGTCCAGGACGCCGCGGACGCGCCGCTGTCCGCGACGCTCAACATGGTCTATCTGGGCATCTTCCCGACCGCGCTGGCGTTCACGACCTGGGCGTACGCACTGGCCCGTACGACCGCGTCGCGGATGGGCGCCACGACCTACGCGGTTCCGGCGATCGTCGTCCTGATGGCCTGGCTGCTGCTGGACGAGATCCCCGGCCCGCTCACGCTCGCCGGTGGCGTGCTCTGCCTGGCGGGCGTGGCGGTGGCGCGCTCCCGGTCGCGCCGGCCGAAGGACCAACTGCCGCAGGCCACTTGAGGCGTACTCAGAAGACGATCAAAGCCCGGCCGCCACGTCCGGCGACCATGTCGTCGAACGCGGCCGGGATCCCGTCCAGCGTGATCCGGGTCGTCACCAGCGAGCCGAGGTCGAGGCGGCCGGCCCGGACATGGTCGGCGATGACCGGCAGATCGCGGACCGGGTCGCAGTTGCCGTACACACACCCCGACAGCGCCCGGCCCCAGTGGAACAACTCCAGCGCGTTGAACGTGACCTGCTGGTCCTTGCCGCCGATGCCGACGACCGTGGTCCGGCCGCCCCGGCGGGTGGACTCCCAGGCCGTGCGGATGGTGACGGCGCGGCCGACGCACTCGACGGCGACATCCGCGCCCTGCCCGTCGGTGAGCTTACGGACGTCCTTGGCCGTGGTGGCGGAGGCGACGAGATAGTCCGTGGCTCCGGCCGCCCGCGCCAACTCCTCCTTCTCCGGGGAGACATCGACGGCGACGATCGTCGACGCCCCGGCGATACGCGCGGACTGGAGCACCGCCAGGCCGACCCCGCCCACGCCGAAGACCACGACGGTCTCGCCCGCGCGCACCCGGGCGGAGTGGTGGACGGCGCCGTATCCGGTGAGGACGGCGCAGCCGAGCAGCGCCGCGTCGGTGAGCGGGATGCCGTCGGGGGCCGGCAGGACGCAGTTCGCGGCGACGACCGTCTCCTCGGCGAACGCGGCGACGTTCAGGCCGGGATGGAGCTGCGTGCCGTCGGCCGTACGGGCGTGGATCCCGCCCGCGCCGGTCAACGCCGAGGCGCAGAGCCAGACTTCGCCGAGCCGGCAGTGGTGGCACTCTCCGCAGGACGGCGCCCAGTTGAGTACGGCACCGTCGCCCGGCGCGATGTGGGTGACGCCCTCGCCGACGGACAGGACCGTGCCTGCGCCCTCGTGGCCGAGGACGGCGGGGACGGGCAGCCGCATGGTGCCGTTGGTGAGGGACAGGTCGGAGTGGCAGACCCCGGCGGCGGCCAGGCGGATCCTCACCTGGCCGGGGCCGGGCTCGGGCAGTTCGATGTCGGTGATCTCCAGCGGAGCTCCGACGGCGGGCAGGACGGCGGCGCGGACCACGATCGGTTTCTCTCCCGGCTCAGAACTGGAGGGACTTGGTCTGGAGGTACTCGGCGAGTCCGTGCGGCCCGAGTTCCCGGCCGACGCCCGACTGCTTGTAACCCCCGAACGGGGCAAGGGGGTTGAACCGGCCGCCGTTGATGTCGACCTGGCCGGTGTCCATCCGCCGCGCGAAGGCGACGGCCTCGTCCTCGTCGCCCGCCCAGACGGCGCCGGCGAGACCGTAGACGGTGCCGTTGGCGATCCGCAGGGCGTCGTCCTCGTCCTCGTACCGGAGGATGGACAGGACGGGGCCGAAGATCTCCTCCTGCGCGATGCTCATCTCCGGCGTGACATCGGCGAAGACCGTCGGGGCGACGAAGTAGCCGGTGTCGTGCGGCGGTTGGGCTCCGCCCGCGACCAGCCGGGCGCCCTCGGCGACGCCCTTCTCTATGTAGCCGCGCACCCGGGCGTGCTGTGTCGCGTTGACGACGGGGCCCAGACGGCACAGTTCGTCGTGCGGGTCGCCCGCGCGGTACGAGGCGACGGCCGCCCCGGCGGCCTCCACCGCCTCGTCGTACCGGTCGGCGTGGACCAGCATCCGGGTCCACGCGCTGCACGTCTGACCCGAGTTGGTCATCACGTTGGCGACACCGGCCTTGACGGCCTTGGCGAGATCGGCGCTCGGCAGGATCACGTTGGCGGACTTGCCGCCCAGCTCCAGCGCGACGCGCTTGACGGCCGCTCCGGCCGTGGCGCCGATCTGCCGGCCGACGGCGGTGGAGCCCGTGAAGGAGACCAGGTCGACGTCCTCGTGCGCGGCGAGCGCCTGCCCGGCGACGGCGCCGATCCCGGTGACCACGTTGACGACGCCCGCGGGCAGGCCCGCCTCGTGGACGGCCTCGGCGAAGAGCTGTGCGGTCAGCGGGGTGTCCTCGGCGGGCTTGACGACGATCGTGCAGCCGGCGGCGAGCGCGGGCGCGACCTTGGCGACTATCTGGTGCAGCGGGTAGTTCCAGGGGGTGATCGCGCCGACGACGCCCACCGGCTCCATCAGCACCGTCGAGTTGCCGATCCGCTCCTCGAAGGCGTAGGAGGCGGCGAGTTCGGCGTACGAGCCGGCGACGAACACCGGCACCGAGGCGTGCACGGCCCTCGACAGCCGCAGCGGCGAGCCCAGTTCGGCGGTGACGGTCTCGGCGATCTCCTCCTTGCGGGCGGCCAGCGCGTCCCGCAGGGCCGTGAGCCGCGCGGCGCGTTCGGCGGGCGGGGTGGCCGCCCAGCCGGGGAAGGCGGCCCGGGCGGCACGTACGGCGGCGTCGACGTCCTCGGCGATGCCGGCCGGGACCTCCGCGATGACCTGCTCGGTCGCCGGGTTGACGACGGCGATGGTGTCGGGGCCGGCGGCGGGCCGCCACTCGCCGCCGATGTACATGCTGTCGTGTGCCTTCATCGCTGGTTCCTCCCGGGGGACTGCCGCGCGCGGCCGCGGTTGGGCGTCGTCACATCCCAAACTAGCGATGATAGTTTTCCGGCGCCAGGGACCTCGGGAGTCCCGAACGTCACATCCCGGTGGGGTCACCAGTCGTGGGATCACATGTCGAGGCCGGGCATGTCCATGGGCGCGGGACAGATCCGCTGTCCGTAGTGGTCGAAGACGTAGAGATGCGCCAGGTCGACCAGGAGCGGCACCTGCGCCCCCGTACGCAGGCGCATGTCGGGCCCGGTCCGTACGACGAGATCGCTCGCCGTGATCGCGGGGCGGTCGGGGGTGTACGTGGCGGGGGTCTCCGGCTCCGGGTCGTCCAGCACCACGACGGGTCCCGAGACATTGGCGGGCACCCGGCCGGGGACATGCGCGGCGGCCCGTTCCCTCAGCCGTTCCAGGACGCCCGGTCCGGCGCGGCGGCGGCGCGGTGCCGTCCTCGGCCGGGGCGACTCCAGGTCGGGCACCACGGCGGGCTGCGAACCGGTGTTGAGATGCACCAGCGCCTCGTGCCCCTGGTACTCCATGTGCTCGACGATGCCGCTCAGCGCCACCTCGCCGGGGCGCGCCTGGCTCGGCGGGGCGATGCGCGCCGCCTCGGACCGCAGCCCGACGATGATCTGCCGGCCCTGCTGGATCCGGAGCAACTGGTGGTCGGGGCTGAGCGGTTCGGGCAGTGGCAGGCGCTGGCGGCCGAGGTCGATCGACATCCGGCCTTCGAGGGGCGCGTAGACGACGGCCTGGAGCAGATTGATGCGCGGGGTGCCGATGAAGGCGGCGACGAAGACGTTCCGCGGCAGCGCGTACACCTCGCGCGGTGAACTGACCTGCTGGAGCACGCCGCCGCGCATCACGGCGACGCGGTCGCCGAGTGACATCGCCTCGGCCTGATCGTGTGTCACATAGACCGTCGTGACGCCCAACTCGGCTGTCAGCTGGGCTATTTCGGCCCGCAGATGGTTGCGCAGCTTGGCGTCCAGGTTCGACAGCGGCTCGTCCATGAGGAAGGCCGAGGGGCGCCGCGAGATGGCGCGGCCCATCGCGACGCGCTGCCGCTCGCCGCCGGAGAGCTGGCTGGGGTAGCGGTCCAGGACGTTCTCGATGCCGAGCATCCGGGCGGTGGCCTCGATGCGCTCCGAGCTGTCCTGCCGGGGGTTCTCCAGGCGCAGGGGGAAACCGATGTTGTCGCGGTTGGTCATGCTCGGGTAGAGCGCGAAGTTCTGGAACACCATCGCCATGCCGCGCTCCCGGGGCGGCATCAGGTTGGAGCGCTCGCCGTCGAGCAGCAACTCCCCCTCGGTGATGTCCTCCAGACCCGCGATCATGCGCAGCACGGTGGACTTGCCGCAGCCCGAGGGACCGAGCAGCACGACGAATTCACCGGGGTCGATGTCCAGAGAAAGCCGGTCGACGGCACGTGTGGCCCGTCCGTACACCTTGCTGACACTGTGCAGAGAGATGGCGCGAGTCATGAGGGTTCCGCCCGGAAGGTGAGGTTGAGCGCCTGCGGAGCCTGAAGTTAGCCGACTACGCGGGGTCAGGGAATGACTTGCGACGGCACAGGTGGCAGCTGGGGCGATACACGGCGGGTACACGGCGGAGGCGGTACGGCAGATGCAGGGGGCGGCGTCCGGACAGGAGTCGTAGGACCTGTCGTTCAGGGGGCCGATACGGGCCGACACGGGCTCAGCGGCGGTCGCGGCGCTCCTGGGCGGACACGGGCGGTTCCTCAAGGGCCTTCGCCGGAGCGGGAGTTGGGGTCGCCGGAGCCGCCGGGGCCGGTACCGGATCGCGTGGAGTGCTCCGTACCCCGAGGCCCGCCGCACCCAGCAGCAGCACCCCGAGCATCATGAACGGCGCGCCGGTGCCCGCGACTCCGGCGACGAGCCCGGCGGACGCGGGAGCGGCGACCTGCCCGAGGCGGTTGCCGGTGAGCCTGAGGGCGAGGGCGGTGGAGCGGGCCTCCTCGGGCGCGGCCCGGACGACGGTCGTCATCGACAGCGGCTGGCCGACGCCGAGGCAGAAACCGAGCGCCACGAGCATCAGGGCCAGCCCCCACACCGGCACGGGCAGCGCGATCCCCGCGCACAGCAGCCCGCCGAGCAGACAGGAGACGGTGAGCAGGACCGTACGGCCCACCCGCTGGATCATCGGTGTCATCACCAGACGGCAGGCGATCGCGGCGGCGGCCCGCAGGCTCAGCAGCACCCCGATCGTCGTCGGGGAGATGCCCCGGTCCTCACCGATGACCGGGAGGTACGCGGTGAGGATGTCCGTCGCGGAGAGCACGGCCAGGCTGACGAAGATGCCGCTGGGGACGCCACGGGTGCGCAGGATGCGCCACACGGACACCTTGCCGGGCCTGGGCGGGCGGGACTTCCTGCCGGGCTTGCCCTTCCCGTCCTGCCGGCCCTGCCCGCTCCGCTTGCCCTTCCCGTCCGGCCCGGCGGCCGGCGTGAGCGGCGCCTCTATCCGCCGCAGGCAGGTGAGGGAGACGGCCGCGACCCCGGCCGATACGACCAGGGCCAGCGCGCTCGTACGCCCCATCGCCCCGTCGTGGCCGGAGACCAGCAGCCCGGCGGCGACCGGTCCGACGAGCTGGCCGAGCGACGCGCCGATGGTGAAGTGGCCGAAGTTACGGTCCTGTTCGGCCGGTGAGCTGCGGCGCGCGACGATGGACTGCGCGCCGATGACGAAGCAGAGATGGCCGAGGCCCATCACTCCGCTCCAGGCGGCGAGCGCGGCCAGTGACCCCGCCGTACCACTGAGGCCGCAGCCCACGCCGATGAGTACGGCGCCGACGGCGAGGAGCGGAACGCAGCGCCCCCGGTCGGTCCTGCGCCCCAGCGGTACGGCGGCGAACAGCGGCAGCAGCGCGTACACACCGGCGATGACGCCGACCGCCCGCTCGTCGGCGCCGAGCGCGAGGGCCCGGTAGGAGACGGCCGGCCGTGCCATCGACACGGCGGCCTGGGAGAAGGCGAAGGCGATGACGAGGCGGAGCAGCCAGCGTCGGTCCCCCGCCGCCATCAGATGATGCCGAAGAGGATCGCGGCGGCGAGGACGACGAGCGAGGTGAGTACGGCCCATTTGACGGTGAACTTGGTGTGGTCGCCGAATTCGACCTTGGCCATGCCGACGAGGACGTACACGGCGGGGACGAGCGGGCTCGACATGTGGAGCGGCTGACCGACGATCGAGGCGCGGGCGACCTCCAGCGGGGAGACGCCGTGCGCGGCGCCGGCCTCGGCGAGGACGGGCAGGACGCCGAAGTAGAAGCCGTCGTTCGACATGAAGTATGTGAGGGGCAGGCTCAGTACTCCGGCGACGATTCCCATGTGCGGGCCCATGCCCTCGGGGACGGCGCTCACCAGCCAGTCAGCCATGTGTTCGACCATACCGGTGCCGGTCAGGACGCCGGTGAAGACGGCTGCCGCGAAGACCATGCCGGAGACGTTCAGCACGTTGTCGGCGTGGGCGGCGATCCGGGCCCGCTGGTCGGTCATGGAGGGGAAGTTGACGGTGAGGGCGAGTGCGGCGCCGAGCAGGAAGAGGACCGGGATGGGCATGAGCTGCATGATCATCGCGGTGAGCAGGACGAGGGTGAGTCCGGCGTTGAACCAGTAGAGGCGGGGGCGCAGGGTCGAGCGGTCGGGGTCGAGGCCCTGGAAGTCGTCGTCGTCCGCGGGCTCCTGGACGTCGGGGCCCTTGTCGCCGGAGGCGCTGACGCCATCGGTGCCGCCGGCGCCGCCGCCTTTACGGGTCGGCTCGACTTCCTTGGCAGCGCTGCCGCCTCCGGCCTCGACCAGCACGGTCTCGGTCACCGGCTCCAGCACCTCGTCCAGCGTGAGCATGCCGAGACGCTTGCGCTCCCGCAGCCCCAGGACGTAGGCGAGTACGAAGACGGCGAGCAGTCCGACGGCGAGCGCGGGGATCATCGGGACGAAGATGTCGGTGGCGTCCACCTTCAGCGCGGTGGCCGCCCGTGCCGTGGGGCCGCCCCAGGGAAGGGTGTTCATGACGCCGTTCGCCGTGGCGGCGACACCGGTCAGCACGACCAGGCTCATCTTCAGCCGCTTGTAGAGCGGATACATCGCCGAGACGGTGATCATGAAGGTGGTCGAGCCGTCGCCGTCGAGCGAGACGATCGCCGCGAGCAGGGCCGTACCGACCACGATGCGCATCGGGTCGGCCTGGCAGAAACGCAGGATGCCCCGCACGATCGGGTCGAAGAGACCGACGTCGATCATCACGCCGAAGTAGACGATGGCGAACATCAGCATCGCCGCGGTCGGCGCCAGTTCGCCGACTCCCTCGATGACGTAGTCCCCCAGGTTCGCGCCCTGGCCGACCAGGACGCAGAAGAGCGCGGGGATCAGCACGAGCGCCGCGATCGGGGACATCTTCTTCGTCATGATCAGCACCAGGAAGGTGGCGATCATGACGAATCCGAGGATTGTCAGCATGTGGGGTACCTCACGTTCACCGTTGAACTCCCACCCGGATCGGCGGTGCGGATGACGTTAGGTGCCGTTTCCTCGCGTTAACAAGGTGTTGACGTGCGAGCAATACGCGCAAAACCCCAGGTCAGCGAAGGGTGCTGGTCAGGCGGGGGCCAACTGGACGGGAAAGCCGTTGAGTACGGACGTCCCGGACAGCGGGTCGCGCCGGCTTCCGTCGAGCAGTTGGTTGACGTTGACGCCCGGCCGCGCGTGGGCCACCGCCATCCGCGTGCCGGGCCGGTCGTGCCCCCAGCCGTGCGGCACGCTCACGACCCCCGCCCGGACCGTGTCGGTGATCTCCACGGGGATCGTGATCTCGCCCGCCTCCGTGGTGATACGCGCCGGTCCGCCGTCCGCGAGGCCGAGCCTCGCGGCGTCGGCGGGGTGGACCTGGACGGTGCAGCGGTTCGAACCGCCGTTGAGCGTCGGCACGTTGTGCATCCAGCTGTTGTTGGAGCGCAGATGCCGGCGTCCGACGAGCACCAGGGACGCGGGGACGTCGGTGAGCGCGGCGCGCAGCCGGGGCAGGTCGGCGGCGATCGGCTCGGGGAGGAGTTCGACGCGCCCGCTGCGGGTCTTGAGCAGTCCGGGGATCCGCGGCTTCAGCGGTCCGAGGTCGATGCCGTGCGGCCGGTCGGCGAGCCGGGCGAGGGTGAGCCCCGCCGGGTCGGCGCCGAAGCCGTCGCCGTACGGGCCCAGGCGCAGCATCAGGTCGAGCCTCCGCTGAGGACCGCCGGGGCCGTTGAGCGCGGCGGCGAGTTCTTTCGCGTCGCGCCCGTGCACGGGTGACAGCGGGTCGGCGACGGCCTTGGCGAGCGTGCGGTCGATCACCTGGTCGTCCACGGCCGAGGGATCCGTCCCGTGCATCCCGCCCACGGCCAGCACCAGCCGCGCCTGGATCTCGCACTCGTCCATCAGCCCTGCCTCCAGGGGGACGGCGGGCGGGCTGTAGCGGACCTGGTTGCGTACGGCGAAGCCGTTGAAGGCGAAGTCGAAGTGGGCGCTGCGGGAGGGCGGCGGCGGGGGCAGTACGACGTCCGCGTGCCGCGACGTCTCGTTGAGGTACGGGTCGACGCTGACCATGAAGTCCAGGCCGTCCAGTGCCCGGTCGAGGCGGCTGCCGTCGGGCGCGGAGAGCACGGGGTTGGCGGCGAGGGCGATCACCGCGCGGATCCGCCCGTCGCCGGGCGTCTCGATCTCCTCCGCGAGGACGGCGATGGGCAGTTCACCCTTGGCCTCCGGGTGGCCGCCGACCCTGCTGGCCCAGCGGCCGAGCGCGAATCCCTTGCCGGGGGCGGCCGGGCGGGGCGCGTGGTCGGTGGCGGAGAGCGGGAAGAGGGCGCCGCCCGGCCGGTCGAGGTTCCCGGTGAGGGCGTTCAGGACGTCGATGAGCCAGCTGGCGAGCGTGCCGTACTCGACGGTGCAGCTGCCGATGCGTCCGTAGACGGCGGCGGTGGGCGCCGCCGCGAGTTCGCGCGCGAGGGTACGGATCTCCTCGGCGTCCAGGTCGCAGGCCGCCGCGACGCCGTCGGGCGTGAACTCCCGTACCGCCGAGTGGAGTTCATCCATTCCCTCAAGGTGGCCGGTGAGGGCGCCGGGGTCGGTGAGCCGCTCCTCGAACAGGACATGGACGAGGGCGGCGAGCAGCAGGGCGTCGGTCCCCGGCCGGATGGCGAGGTGCCGGTCGGCGAGGCGCGCGGTGCGGGTACGGCGCGGGTCGACGACCGTGAGGGTGCCGCCGCGCCGGCGCAGGGCTTTGAGCTTGCCGGGGAAGTCGGGCGCGGTGCAGAGACTGCCGTTGGAGTCCAGCGGGTTGGCGCCCAGGAGCAGCAGATGGTCGGTGCGGTCCAGGTCGGGCACGGGAATCGCGAGGGCGTCGCCGAAGAGCAGACCGGACGAGACGTGTTTCGGCATCTGGTCGAGGGTGGAGGCGGTGAAGAGGTTACGGGTGCGGAGGATGCCCAGCAGGACGGGCGGATAGAGGGCGCCGGCCATGGTGTGGACGTTGGGGTTGCCGAGGACGACGCCGACGGACTGGGGGCCGTGCTCCTCGATCAGCGGGCGCAGCCGGGCGGCGATCAGGTCGAACGCCTCGTCCCAACTGCCCTCCCTCAGCTCGCCGTTCACCCGGATCAGCGGGGTGCGCAGCCGGTCGGGGTCGGCGTCCAGCTCTCCGAAGGAGGCGCCTTTGGGGCAGATGAAGCCGTTGCTGAACACGTCGTCGCGGTCGCCGCGCGCGCCGGTGACCGTGGTCCCCTCGATGGTGAGGGTCAGTCCGCAGGTGGCCTCGCAGAGGGGGCAGACGCGCAGGGCGGTGCGGGCGTGACCGGTGGGCGGCATGGGTCCTCCAGGGGCGGCGGCAGCGATGGCGCACGGGCTGCCGCCGAGCATACCGACCGGTACGGATGAGGGAAGGGGGTCCGCCGGTGGCGCACGCCTTGAGGTGCCGCGGCCCGGTCCCCTCAGCTCAGCCCAACGTCCGCGCCAGATACGCGCGGACCAGCTCCCGCGTCTCGGCGATGATGTCCGGATCGCCCGACGCGTCCGTACGGAAGGCGAGTTGGAACAGCGCGTCCGCCGCCTCGACGGCGACCAGGACCATCCGGCACAGCGCGGGATCCGGGGCACGGCGCAGCTGCGCGGCGAGCAGCGTGGCGAGACGGTCCGCGACGCGGTGGTTGGCGTCACGCACCGGCTCGCCGTCGGCGGCGGCCGGGGCCGGTGCCGGGGCCGGACCGGGCGGGCCCGCCGGGATCCTGGCGCCGAAGTCGACCAGACCGAAGCCGGGCACGGTGCGCTTCATGGCGAGGTACTCGTCCAGCATCGCGTCGATCGCGGCCCGCCAGTCGGCGGACGGGATCGCGGCGAGCCGGCGCTCGACGCGTCGGGCGTAGCTGTCCAGATTCCGCCGGGCGAGCGCGTCGGCCATGGCGCGCTTGTTGCCGAAGAAGCGGTACACCGACCCGATGGGCACGCCCGCCCTGGTGGCGACGGCGCGGGTGGACAACTCCTCGTAGCCGGTCTCGTCGAGCAGTTCGGCGCAGGCGTCGAGGATCCGGGCGAGACGGGCCGCGCTGCGCCGCTGCACGGGGACCCTGCGGAGGCCGTCGTGGGTGCCGGCGCTGACTCCGTACACGGGCTGGCCCACCCTTCGGCGAGATGTGCGGTGGTTGCGGCTCTTCGAGTCTCCCTTGTGGCGGGCCGCCGTTCGAGACGGCGCGACCGTACTTCTGTTCGTACAGGCGTCTCTTTCGGACAACGTGATCCAACGTGCCTGTCCCCGTTGACGTGCCAGCGACGGAATCCTACGGTGGAGCATAGGATTCACCGTCCGGCAGCACTGTCCGGCAGTACAGCGACACGACCGGTGGCACGACGACCGGCGACACGGGGAGCGACGATGAGCGGCATCGAGCAGGCGAGGAAGACCGCCGAGGGCCTGGCGTACGCCACCGGCTTCGGCAACGAGCACAGCTCGGAGGCCGTACCGGGCGCCCTGCCCGTGGGACAGAACTCGCCGCAGAGAGCCCCGCTCGGCCTGTACGCGGAGCAGTTGAGCGGCAGCGCGTTCACCGAGCCCCGCGCGCACAACCGCCGTTCCTGGCTCTACCGGATCCGCCCGTCGGCGGCGCACCCGCCGTTCACCCGGACCGACAACGGCACCCTGCGCGGCGCGCCGTTCACCGAGTCCGTGCCCGACCCCAACCGGCTGCGCTGGAACCCACTGCCGGCCCCCGCGCCCGGCACGGACTTCCTGGCCGGCCTCTGGACGCTCGGGGGCAACGGCGACGCCGCGCAGCGCACGGGTATGGCCGTGCACCTGTATCACGCCAACTCCCCCATGACCGACCGGGTGTTCAGCGACTCCGACGGTGAGCTGCTGATCGTGCCGGAACAGGGCGGGCTGCTGATCGTCACGGAGTTCGGCCTGCTCGCCGCCCGTCCCGGCGACGTCGCGCTGATCCCGCGCGGCGTGCGCTTCCGGGTCGAGCTGCTGGACGACACGGCGCGCGGATACGTCTGCGAGAACTACGGCCGCCCGTTCGTCCTCCCCGACCTCGGCCCGATCGGCGCCAACGGCCTGGCGAACGCGCGGGACTTCCTCGCTCCCGTCGCCGCCTACGAGGACGTCGAGCGCCCGACGGAGGTGGTCAACAAGTTCTGCGGGAACCTGTGGACCGCGACGTACGACCACTCCCCGCTCGATGTCGTCGCCTGGCACGGCAATCATCTGCCGTACGTCTACGACCTGCGCCGGTTCAATGTGATCGGCACCATCAGCTACGACCATCCCGATCCGTCGATCTTCACGGTGCTGACGTCGCCGTCCGACACCCCGGGCCTGGCGGGAGTCGACTTCGTCGTCTTCGCGCCGCGCTGGCTGGTCGGTGAGAACACCTTCCGGCCGCCGTACTTCCACCGCAATGTGATGAGCGAGTACATGGGCCTGATCGAGGGGGCGTACGACGCCAAGGCGGAAGGCTTCGTCCCCGGCGGCGGTTCGCTGCACAACATGATGTCGGCGCACGGGCCCGACCGGGAGACGTTCGACCGGGCCAGCGCAGCCGAGCTGAAACCACAGCGGATCGACGACGGACTGGCGTTCATGTTCGAGACGCGCTGGCCGGTGACCGCCACCGCCCAGGCGGCCACGGCCGGACACCTTCAGTCGGGTTACGACAACGTGTGGCAAGGTCTGGAGCGCCACTTCAGGCCAACTTCCGGCCCGGCCCCCACCGACAGACCCTGACCCGGAGCCCGCCGTGACCGCATTCGCACCCGATTCGCTGGTCCTCAACCGCAAGCTGCCGCTCTGGTACCAGGTCTCGCAGTCTCTGCGGGCCTCCATACTCGGCCGGCGCCCGCACGATCCGCTGCGCCTGCCCACGGAGGAGCAGCTGGCCGGGCACTACGGCGTCAGTGTCCTGACGATGCGTCAGGCGCTCAAGGAGCTGGAGCAGGAGGGCCTCATCAGCAGGCACCGGCGGCGCGGCACCTTCATCGAACCGGGCGCCCGGCGCGGTGCGCCCCGCCGGCTGCTCGGCTCGGTCGACGCGGTCGTGGCCCAGCAGTCGGGCGAGCGGACGGCGGTGATCGGCCACGGCCGGGCACCGGTGCCCGGCGAACTGGCCGAGTACTTCCCGGGTGTCGACGAGGTGGCCCTCTACCGGCGGCTGCGCCGCGACGGCGAGAGCGGCGAGCCGACCAACTGGGCCGAGAACGCGCTGCGTACGGACGTCGCGGACCGGCTCGATCCGGACGATCTGGAGCGCTGGCCGATGACCAAGGTGCTGCGCGACGTGCTGGGGGTGAAGATCTCCCGGATCACGGACACGGTGGAGGCCACGCTCGCCGACCCGGCCACGGCCGACCTGCTCCAGGTGCCGCTGCTCAGCCCGATCCTGCACTACACGGGGGTCACGTACGACGCGGACGGCCAGGTCGTGGACGTGGCCAGGATCCGCTACCGGGGCGACCGTTTCTCCTTCTCGGTCACGATGGAGACGGACTGACGCGACAATCCGGCTGAGCCACTGCCCGGCAGGCCCGGTCGGTACGCTTTCGCCGACGGCACGCAACGGACCGGGAGGGGTGTGCCCGTATGACGGCCCCGATGACGGCCCCGCTGCTCAGCGACCTCATGCCGTGGTCGGTGGCGCCGCTGCGGCTCGGCCGCGGCTGGATCCTGGCCCCCGACGCCGCCTCGCTCACCGCGCGCTGGGACACGCTGATACGGGCCACGGGAGCCGAGCGTACGGCGCTGTTCCGCCCGACCCGGTCCCGTACGCCGCAGAGCGCGGTCACCGCGCTGCCGGGGCAGCTCACCGGCACGGGGAGGTTCGCGCGGGAGTCCGGGCGGTGTCCGACGCCGCTGCGGGTGGGGCACGGCCCGTTCGACGAGCGGTATCTGATCCCGGACCACCGGCTGATCGACGCGGCCAGGCCGGAGCTGTGGCGGATCGCCGACGAGCGTCAACTCTTCGCCGTGGAGCAGGGGCTCGTCCCCGGGGCCGCCGGTCCGGCGCTGCTGGTGAGCGCCCTGCTGCCGGACGGCCGCTCCCCCGCCGGGCGGCCCGGCCGGATCCGGCCGCTGTTCCGGCGGCCGGGCGGTGCGGAGCCCAATCTGACGCCCGGACTCGTGGAGTCGCTGACCGCGCGCCTCGGACACGAGGTCACCGCGCGCCAGTTGCTCGACTGGGCGGTCGCGGCGGCCCGGCCCTCGCCGCGCGGCTGCGTGGTCCCGCTGACCGCCGACCCGGACCTCTGGACCACCGGCGTGGCGCTCGGCGCCCAGCTGACCGGCATCCAACTGCGCGGCGCGCGTGGCGGGGAGCGCCATCGGCTGCCGGGTGGCCGGCGCCCTTACGTACGCGCCGCGATCCCGGCACGGCCCACGACAATCGTTTACGGCTCCGAGGACGAGACGCTCCACCTGGGTGACGGCCGGATCTCACCCGTGCCGGCCGAGGCGTGGGACTTCCAGGTCGGCGGCGTCCGGATGATCGAGCTGTGGTTCGAGCGGCGCACCGCGCCCCCGGAGCCGGGCACCCTGGAGGCGATCGGCCCGCGCGCCTGGCCGCAGGAGTGGACCTCGGAGCTGCTGGAGCTGATCACCGTACTGGCGCTGCTCGCCGAAGTGCGGCCTCGGCAGCGGGAGTTGCGCGAGGCGCTGGACGACGGGCCGGTGATCGGTACCGACGAGCTGCGGGCGGCGGGTGTGCTGCCGGTACCGGACCCGGCCCGGCGCCCCGCCTCCGTACTCGACCACCACGAGGAAGGACCGGACGGCCAGTTCGCCCTGATCTGAGCCGTGCTGACGGCTCGTCAGCGGGACAGCCGTCAGCCGTCAGCCGTCAGCCGTCAGCCGCTGCCGAACGAGTCCAGCACCCGGCTCAGCGCCCGGTCGAAGACGGCCTCCATGTCGACCGGCCCCGAGTCCTCCGCGAAGGCCGCCGCCAGCCGGGGGTACTGCCCGGTGGCGATCTGCTTCTCCAGATACGCCATCCGGATCTCGTGCTCCCGCTCGGCGGACCAGGGCAGTGAGCGGGTGCGCTCGGCGGTCTGCAGCTCGTTGGCGACGTAGGTGGTGACGACGCCGTTCACCATGGCCACCAGCTCGACCTTGCGCCCGTACGGAAGGTCGAGCGGGTCCAGACACCACAGGCTGAATTCGAGGAACTTCATCGTGTTCGGGCTGAAGCCGTAGGCCGACTGCATGAGGCGCGACATCCACGGATGGCGCCGCATGATCGCCCGCGCCCGGTGGGCGAGCGTCGTGAGATCGGCGCGCCAGTCGCCGGTGGGGCGCTCCGGCAGGTCGTGCTCCTCGGCGACGAGGTCGACCATCAGCTCGTACAGGTCCTCCTTGCGCGGCACGTAGTTGTACAGCGACATCGTGCCGCAGCCCAGCTCCCCGGCGACCCGGCGCATGGAGACGGCGTCCATGCCGTCGTCGTCCGCGACGCGTACGGCGACGGCCGCGATCTCGGCGCGGGTGTGCGCGGGCCTGGGGCCACGGGCGGCGCGCTCGGGACGCGACCAGATCACTTCGGGTTCAGCAGGTCGCCCCGCCATCGGTCATCACCTCGTCCGCCATTCTCCCCCAGAAGCCTAGTTACGTACACCGTACGTAGTGGGGTACGGTGAGCCGTATGAATACTACGTACGCCGTACTTAGTGAGGGTCTGGAGAAGCGGTTCGGCGCGGTCCACGCCCTGCGCGGCCTGGATCTCGCCGTCGCGCGGGGCACGGTCTGCGGGGTGCTGGGGCCGAACGGCGCGGGCAAGACCACCGCCGTTCGCGTCCTCACCACGCTCTGCGCACCCGACGCCGGATCCGCCCGCGTCGCCGGGCACGACATCGTGAGGGAGGCGGCGGCGGTCCGCGCGGCGATCGGCGTCGCGGGCCAGTACGCCTCCGTCGACAGCGAGTTGACCGGCCGGGAGAATCTCCGGCTGTTCGCGAAACTGCTCCGCCTGCGCGGAGCGACGGGCCGGGCCCGCGCGGACGAGCTGCTGGAGCGGTTCGAACTCACCGACGCGGCCGACCGGGCCGCCCGCACCTACTCCGGCGGTATGCGCCGCCGCCTCGACCTGGCGTCGAGCCTGCTCACCAGGCCCCAGGTGCTCTTCCTCGACGAGCCGACGACCGGGCTCGACCCGCGGAGCCGCGGCCAGATCTGGACGGCGGTGCGCGAGCTGGCCGCCGAGGGCACGACCGTCCTGCTCACCACCCAGTATCTGGAGGAGGCCGACCAACTGGCCGACGACATCGTGCTGATCGACCACGGTAGGGCGGCGCACCGGGGCACACCCGCCCAGCTGAAGTCCCGTATCGGGTCGTACGCCGAGGTGGTGGTGGCCGACGACGCCACGGAGACGGTCTTCCTCACCGCGGCGGGCGTGCTCGACCAACTCACCGGCGCCGAGCCGGTGATCGACCGGGGGCGCCGGGCGGTGGGCGCCGTGGCGACCGACGGGGCGCTGACCCTGCCCCGGATCGTCCGCGAACTGGACGCGGCCGGGGTGCCGGTGGTCGACGCGAGCCTGCGCCCGCCGACGCTGGACGAGGCGTTCCTGCGGCTGACCGGCGGCGCGAGCGCGCCCCGTACCGCCCGCGGGACGACCGAGGAGCGCGCCGCGTGAGCACAGTCGCCCACGACAGCACGGCCGTCCTCGGCCGCCATCTCCAGCGCATCCGGCACTCCCCCGGCGTGGTGATCCTGACCCAGACCATGCCGATCACGATGCTGCTGTTCTTCGGCTTCGTCTTCGGCAGCGCGCTCGCGACTCCGGGCCAGGAGTACCGGGCCTTCCTGGTGCCGGGGCTGCTCGCGGCGACGGCGGCCGGCGGCATGATGACCGGCATGTTCCAGTCCGCGCAGGACGCGCAGCGCGGCGTGATGGACCGGTTCCGCACGATGCCGATGAGCCGGGTCGCCGTACCGCTGGGCCAGACAGCGGCGGATCTGCTCACCACGGTGGTCGGCATGGTGCCGCTGGTGCTGGTGGGTCTCGCGGTGGGCTGGCGGATCGAGGGAGGTGTGCCGGGCGCGCTCGGGGCCTTCGGTCTGCTGCTGCTCTTCCGCTTCGCGGCCAACTGGGTCGGCGCGTATCTCGGGCTGCTCATCCGCAACGAGGAGATCGCCGGTCAACTGGGCAGCGTCACCTTCGTGCTGCCGCTGCTCTCGAACGCGTACATCCCCACGGAGGGACTGCCGGGCTGGCTCCGTGTCGTCACCGAATGGAATCCGATCAGCGCGGTCGCCGCCGCCGTACGCGATCTGTGCGGCAACGCGCCGCCGAGCGCCGACGCGGCCTGGCCGCTGGCCAATCCGGTGGCGGGGGCGCTGCTCTGGGGTCTGCTGATCCTGGTGGTGTTCGTGCCGCTGACGGTCCGCAGATACACCGGGAACGGCGCATAGCCGCTCGCTCCCGTACGCCAACTGCCGCTGTCCCGTTGCCGATTGCCGCCGGTTCACTTTGCCGGGTGGTGAGATGGCGGCACCGCTGGGGACAGTCCCGGCACTCGGCGAGCACACCGACGCACCGCCGCCGGCCCTGGGAGTGACGGGCGAGCGGAGAGCGGCGCTGCGTCGGGACGGCGTGATCGTCCGAGCGCTGTCCGGGGGTCGGCGACCGCCGACCGGCTGAGATCAGCGGCGGCTGCCGAAGAGGGACCGTCGCAGCCGCCGGAGCGGTGCGAACAGGGAGACACGCGCGCTCTTGCTCTTACGGGTCCGTACCTCGTCCCGCGAGGTCAACTCCCGCATCAGCATCGTCGCCTCGGCCGTCTCGCGCTGCGGGACGGCGGGGCCGCCCAGCACCGACAGATGACGGTCGAGCCGTGAACTGGTCGCGCTGCTCCCACATGTGATGGCAGGGACTCGCGCCCTGCTGTGCACCGTTATCTGATCCATGTCACTCCCCACCCGTACGAGGGCACCCGGCTCGGGCAGGTTAACCCTATCGCCCCCATGCGACACACGTGTATCCCGCCTCAGGGATTGACAGCACCCGTTGGGGGATGGCAGTCCGCCCGGTGAATCCATTGTATTCCAGGGCGAGTTGGACAATCGACCACCGGACAGTTCGATCGGATCGAACGTCGATGCCTGTCCGCCCGCCCCGAGGGACGGACGGACAGGCATCGGCCCGGCGGTCAGTTCGTACGATCCGCGATTGGGTCAGACGGCCGAAGAGAAGGCCGGCAGATAACCACCCGACTGGCCCTGGGCCGTGGGGTGGTAGGACTCGCCGATCGGGAACGTGACGCTGTGCAGCCACGTCGACGGCGAGCAGATCTCGTGACCGGTGAAGGGACCGGTGACGTCCGCGAAGCGGTAGCCGTGGTCGGCGGCGCGCTTGGCGAGCAGGGTGTTGAGGTGGTCGGCGGCCCCGTTGATGGCACTGCGCTCGACCTCCGACAGGCCCACCACGCAGGTGCCGCTGAGCTGGTAGAAGCGCGGGTAGCCGATGACGACGACCTCGGCGGCCGGCGCCTTGGCGCTGATCGCGTTGTAGACGCTGTCCAGTTGGCCGGGCAGCGTGTTGTCGACGTAGGCCCGCGCCGTGTTCACGCGCGCCACGCAGCTGGCCTCGGACTGGAGGACACAGGTGGTCATGACGTCGGCGAAGCCGGCGTCGTTGCCGCCGACGGTGATGCTGACGAGGTCGGTCCCCGAGTTCACCGGGCCGAGCTGACTGCCGGTCACATCACCCGTACGAGCGCCCGAGCAAGCGGTGAAGGCGAACGACGAGGGTGCGTTGGCGGCGGCCCACAGGGACGGGTAGGCCTTGTTGCTGCGCTTGCAGTTGCCGCTGGCGCTGTCGTAGGGCCCGGCGCCGAGACCGGACGAGTAGGAGTCGCCGAGGGCGACGTAGTCGAGTGCCGCGGCCTCGGCCGCCTGGACCTGGCCCGCGCCGGTGAACGCGAGAACGGCGCCGAGCAGGAGCGTGGACGAGAGCGCGGCGAATCTGGACAGCTTCATGGAACCTCCATTGAGCAGGATCTCTGCTTCAACGTTCGTACCAGGCACAGGACTTCACTGGAAGTGCCCATGCCAAGTAGATCCGGTGACAAATTGCAGATGGACGCGCGTATACCGCTCGAACTGGCTCGAAACGGGGGCGCGTCACGTAACGGATCGAGTAAATCCGAACAGGGAGGTTCCGGAAACCACCGTCGAAGTAAGGCCAAATAGCAAATAGGCACGGTCATGTCGCAGCCCTTGCCATACAGTCGTAAGTATCAATACCTTCGGACATCCACCCGCATCGGTCCGTCATGGAGAGCGACTTCAGGGGAGGGCTCAGAAGTCGCGGCGGCTCCCGGCGCGGGGCGCGGTAGGGGGGTGCCGCGCGGCGCTCGAATCTCGTCAACTCACCTGGCAGGCACGGAGATCCACGCTGTCACGTACAGGGTGAGAACCCCCCTTTCGAACCGGCACATCATCCGGACCGCCCGGGGGCGGGCGGTCCACCGGTGGAGAGGGAAAAGATCCCGTGAGTTCATTCCTGCGCCCGGCGACCCCGGGCGAAGATCCGTTAGCCGTGTCGTTTTCCGCTGACGTTCTCGACGACCAACTGCTTGACAACCAAATGCTCGACGAACAACTGCTCGACGAACAAAACATTTCCGGCCGTTATCGGCCGGTCTCCTCGTATCTCGCGATCGCGCCGCCGGTGAGCGTGGTGATCCCCGCGATGAACGAGGCGGAGAATCTGCCGTACGTCTTCAAGACGCTGCCCGACTGGATCCATGAAGTCGTCCTGGTGGACGGGAACTCCACCGACGGCACGGTCCGCGTCGCGCGGGAGCTGTGGCCGGACGTCAAGGTCGTGGAACAGCGCGGCAAGGGCAAGGGCGACGCACTGATCAGCGGCTTCGCCGCCTGCACCGGCGACATCATCGTGATGATCGACGCGGACGGCTCGGCCGACGGCCACGAGATCGTCAGCTATGTGTCGGCACTCGTCTCGGGCGCCGACTTCGCCAAGGGGTCGCGGTTCGCCAACGGCGGTGGCACGGACGACATGACGCCGATCCGCAAGCTCGGCAACCATGTGCTCTGCTCGGTCGTGAACGCCAAGTTCGGCGCCCGCTACACCGACCTCTGCTACGGCTACAACGCCTTCTGGCGGCACTGCCTGGACCGGATCACCCTCGACTGCACCGGGTTCGAGGTCGAGACCCTGATGAACATCCGGGTCGTCAAGGCCGGTCTGAAGGTGCAGGAGATACCGAGCCACGAGTACGACCGGATCCACGGCGTGAGCAATCTCCGGGCCGTACGCGACGGGCTGCGGGTCCTGAAGGTCATCCTCCGGGAGAAGGGCGTCCCGAGGGCGGCGCGGCGCCGGCCGCGCGGCGTCCGGCCGGCGCTCCCCCGGCCGCTCCCGCTCACCGTCCGGACGGGCCTCACGGGGCCCGTCGCGAGCCAGGGAGAGGTGTCTTGATCGACCGTCACCTCCACCGCTCGTTCTCCGTGGTCGTCTGCGCGTACACGGAGGAGCGCTGGGAGGACACCCTCGCCGCCGTCGACTCCGTACGGAGCCAGTCGATGCCGGCCACGGAGACGCTGCTCGTGGTCGACCACAACGAGGCGCTGCTGGACCGGCTCCGCGCGCGGTACGCCTCCCTGCCCCCGGCGGACGGCGGGGAGGTGCGGGTGCTCGCCAACGCGGGCCCCCGCGGCCTCTCCGCCGGCCGCAACACCGGAATCGCCGCCGCACGAGGCGAGTTCGTGGCCTTCCTGGACGACGACGCCGTCGCCGAGCCCGACTGGCTGCGGTACCTCGCGGCGGGTTACGGCGATCCCCGGGTGATGGCCGTCGGCGGCAGGACACTGCCCGCCTGGTCGTCCGGGGGCCGGCCGGCCTGGTTCCCCGAGGAGTTCGACTGGGTCGTCGGCTGTACGTACCGGGGTCTGCCGCCCGGCAGGGTGCGGGTCCGCAACGTCCTGGGCGGCAACGCCTCGTTCCGCCGTACGGCGTTCGACTCCGCCGGGGGCTTCGCGACCGGCATCGGGCGGGACGGCGACAAGCGTCCGCTGGGCTGCGAGGAGACGGAGCTGTGCATCAGGCTCAGCAGGGCGCTGCCGGACGCGGTGCTGCTGATCGACGACCGGGCGGTGATCCACCACAAGGTGCCCCGGGCGCGTACCCGGTTCGGGTACTTCCGCACCCGCGCGTACGCCGAGGGGCTCTCGAAGGCCCTGGTGGCGCGAAGTGTCGGCGCGGGCAAGGGACTTGAGTCCGAGCGGCGCTATGCCACGCGGGTGCTGCCCGCGGGGGTGGCGCGCGGGCTGCGCGACGCGGTGCGCGGGCCGGGGCGCGGGCGCGGCGGCGCGGGGCGGGCCGGTGCGATCGTGGCCGGGGTGCTGACGACGGCGGCGGGCTATCTGGTGGGCAGCGCCCGGGCGCGCCGGGGCGCGGTGACGTTCTCGTCGGGCCCGATCACGCCCGCCGCGTCGGTGTCGGCGTGAGTCCGGGCGCGGAGGGGCCGGTACCGGGCGGTGAGGAGCCCGTACCGAGCACGAAGGAACCCGTGCCGATCCTGATGTATCACGCGCTCGCGCACCGGCCGGCCCCGTCGGTGCGCGCCCTGTCCGTGTCGCCCGACGCGTTCGCCGAGCAGCTGGCGCTGCTCGGCGAGCGGGGGTTCACCCCGCTGACGACGGCCGCGCTGGCCGCCGTCTGGCGGGGTGGGGGGCGGCTGCCGGCGCGGCCGGTGCTGATCACGTTCGACGACGGTTACGAGGGCGTGCACCGGCACGCCCTGCCGGCCTTGGCCCAACACGGCTTCGCGGCCACCCTGTTCGTCTCCACCGGGTGGCTGCGCGGCCCGTACGACGAGGGCGGCGCCCTCGACACGATGCTCGACTGGGACCAGGTGCGCCAACTGGCCGCCGCAGGCGTGGAGATCGGCGGCCACAGCCATACGCACCCGCAGCTGGACCAACTGGACGACGGTCGTCTCGGCCACGAGGCGGCACGCTGCCGGGAGATCGTCGCCACCGAACTGGGCGCGGCACCGGTCTCGTTCGCGTACCCGTACGGCTACTCCACCCACCGCGTACGCCGCGCCGTGCGGGCGGCCGGCTTCACGCAGTCACTGGCCGTGGGCAACGCGCCGGCGCGCCGGGCGCAGGGCCCGTACGCCCTGAAACGGCTCACGGTGCGGCGCTCCACGGGGATCGACGAGTTCGAGCGCCTGATCGGCCGGTCCCTCGGCCGCGTCTTCGCCGCCGACCGTGCGCTGACGAAGGCGTACGCGGTGGTGCGGGGCGCCCGCCGGGCCGCGCGACGGATCGGCGAGGGCTGACGAGGACCGAGGAGGACCACGGAGCGAGCGGGGCGTCCCCGGGCAAAACACCGTGCGTCGGGGGCGCCCGTGCCGGATCATGGGCCGCATGTCTGCCAACCCTCAGGACGCCCTGCCGATTCGGCTCAACGTCGATGACAGCGACTCGCCGTCGGATGTGGTCGACGCGCTCTTCCTCGGGCGTTTCGCGACGGGCGAGCAGCCGCACTCGCACAGTTCGTCCATCGACCGCGTCAAGTCCGGTGTCTCCTTGCTGCCGCCGGGCGCCACCGTGCTGCGCTCGGCCCGTGACGACGACCGCAGCGCGACCCTCGCCGAGGGCGACGGCTGGACGCTGCTGATCTCGCGGTGGAACCGGGGCGCGGACGTCACGGTGACCGCGACCACCTCCGAACTCGCCGAGAAGGTGCACGCCCAGGCGACTGACGGCGCGCAGGACGAGCCCGAGCCGGTGCCGGAGAACGTGACCATGGGGTTCTGGTACGTGTCGCCCCGTCGCGGCCCGCACCGGACGACCCGGCAGATCGCGGCCGGCACCTGGGACGAGGTCAGGGCCAACTACACGGCGCCGGTGGCCGACGCGATGGACCGGCTGATGAAGGTGACACCGGACGACATCGCGGGGCGGCTGCTCCTGCTGCACGGCCCGCCCGGCACCGGGAAGACGTCGGCGCTGCGGACGCTGGCCCGGTCCTGGCGTGACTGGTGCCAGGTCGACTGCGTCCTGGACCCGGAGCGGCTGTTCAACGACGTCGGCTATCTGATGGACATCGCGATCGGCGAGGACGAGGGGTCGGCCAAGGGCCGCTGGCGGCTGCTGCTCCTGGAGGACTGCGACGAACTGATCCGCGGCGAGGCCAAGCACACGGCCGGCCAGGCGCTCTCCCGGCTGCTGAACCTCACCGACGGGCTGCTCGGCCAGGGCAGGAACGTCCTGGTGGGGGTGACGACCAACGAGGACCTGGAGCGGCTGCACCCGGCGGTCGTCAGGCCCGGCCGCTGTCTGGCCCGTATCGAGGTCGGCTCGCTGACCCGCCCGGAGGCGGAGAGCTGGCTGAGCCGGGAGGAGGGCGACTGGGAGGGCGCGGTGGGCCGGGAGGGCGCGACGCTGGCCGAGCTGTTCGCGCTGCGCCGCGGCAGCGGCCCGACATCGGTCCCGGGCCAGTCGAAGGGCACGGACGCCGGGCTGTATCTGTAGGTGACTCAACCGGTCGACTTGGCCGCGAATATCCCTTCTGACCGATTCCTCCCAGTCAGAGCTAAAATGCAGCCATGACTTCGGTCGAGTTCTCCGACTCGCTCCCAGACTCCCTCGCCGATGTGCTGGCAGGAGTGCAGCGCACCATCCGGCGACGGCTGAGGGCCGGCCTGACGGCCCCGCCACTGCGCGGCGCGCAGGTCGATCTGCTGCGACTGGTCGCGGCCCACCCGGGAATCCGGGTCTCGGGCGCGGCGAGGGAGCTGTTCCTCGCCGGGAACTCGGTCTCCACGCTCGTCAATCAGCTCAGCCGGGCCGGATATCTGCGTCGCGTCAGCGATCCCGCCGACGGCAGGGCCGTCCTGCTGATGCCGACCCCCGCGGCGACGTCGCGGCTGGCCGACTGGGAGGCGCGGCGCTCCGCGCTGGTGCGCGAACAGGTGGCCCGGCTGACGGACGACGAGCGGTCGGCCCTGGCCGGTGCGCTTCCGGCGCTGCGCAGGCTCGCCCGGAACCTGCACGAGGAAGTGGAGGGGGCATGACCAGAGGACCTGTTGCCGCCGGCGAGACCCCCGACGAGACCCCCGACGAAACTCCCGATGACGCCGCCGAAGAAGCCGCCGAAGAAGCCGTCAGCTGTCGCGCGCTGAACTACTCCTTCGGTGACACCAAAGCCGTCGACAACCTCGACCTGTCCGTCCACACGGGCGAGATCTTCGGCCTGCTGGGCCCCAACGGCGCCGGCAAGACCACCGCCATCCGCTGTATCACCACGCTCCTGCCGGTCCCCACGAACATGGTGAGGGTGTTCGGGCACGACGCCGCGAACGAGAAGATGGCGGTACGGCGCCTGCTCGGATACGTACCGCAGCAACTGTCCGCCGACGCCACGTTGACGGGCCGCGAGAACGTGACGCTGTTCGCCCGCGTCTTCGACGTCCCGCGCCGCGAGCGTGCCGCGCGGGTCGCCCAGGCACTGGACGTCGTCGATCTCACCGGCGCCGCCGACCGGATGGCCAAGACCTACTCCGGCGGCATGATCCGCCGGCTGGAACTCGCGCAGGCACTGGTCAGCGCGCCCCGGCTGCTGATGCTGGACGAGCCGACGATCGGTCTGGACCCGATCGCCCGGAGCAGCGTCTGGGAGCACATCAACGCCGTACGGCAGGCCACCGGCATGACCGTGCTGGTGACGACGCACTACATGGACGAGGCCGAGCAGTACTGCGACCGGGTCGGGCTGATGCACCGGGGCCGCATCCACGCGCTCGGCACCTCCCACGAACTGCGTGGCCAACTGCGTGACCGCCGCCGTACGGAGGCGCGTGAGGCGGGCACGGAGGACGACGGCACCACCCCGACGCTGGAGGACGTCTTCCGCGACGTGGTCGGTCAGGGACTGGACGAGGAAGGAGGTGACTACAGCGATGTCAGGAGCACCCGCCGGACGGCGTCCCGACTCGGCTGAGGCCGTCGATCCGGAGCGGTTCAGTCTGCTGCTCGTACCGCCGGCGCCCCGGACGGGCTGGCGGGTACTGCCCGCCCGAGTACTCGCCATGTGCGTGGTCGAACTCCAGAAGCTGCGCCACGACCGCACCGAGCTGTACACCCGGGCCATCCAGCCCGCCCTCTGGCTGCTGATCTTCGGCGAGACCTTCACCCACATCAAGGCCATCCCCACCGGCGGTATCCCGTACATCGACTTCCTGGCGCCCGGGATCATCGCCCAGTCCGCGATGTTCATCGCGATCTTCTACGGCATCATGATCATCTGGGAGCGGGACGCCGGCATTCTGACCAAACTCCTGGTCACGCCGACCCCGAGGTCCGCGCTGATCAGCGGCAAGGCCTTCGCCTCCGGGGTGAAGGCGCTCATCCAGGCGCTCGTCGTGATCGTCATCGCCGCCGCCCTCGGGGTGGGGCTGACGTGGAATCCGCTGAAGCTGCTCGGAGTCGCGGTCGTAGTGGTCCTCGGCTCGGCCTTCTTCGCGTGCCTGTCGATCACGATCGCGGGCATCGTCCTGACCCGGGACCGGCTGATGGGCATCGGCCAGGCCATCACCATGCCGCTCTTCTTCGCCTCGAACGCGCTCTATCCGGTGGCGATCATGCCCGGCTGGCTCCAAGTGGTCAGCAAGATCAACCCACTCAGCTACCAGGTGGACGCGCTGCGCGGACTGCTGCTCGGCACGCCGTCCCATCTGCTGCTCGATTTCGGGGTGCTGATCTTCGCGGCGCTCGTGGGCATCACCGCGGCGTCGTCGCTGCTGGGCCGGCTGGCGAGATGATCACGCGCGGGGCGTCGGGCGTCTGTGGCGCTTCAGCGCGAGTACGCCGCCCGCACCGCGTCCTCGGCCAGCGACAACGCCTGGGCGCGGGCCAGGCCCAGCCGTCTCGCCTGCTCCGCGTACTCCTGGGCCGCGGCCGCCGCCTTGCGGTCGGCCGCGTCGCCCGCCGCCGCGACGAACGTGCCGTTCCGGCCGCGTGTCTCGATCACCCCGTCCGATTCCAGCGCCCGGTAGGCCTTGGCGACGGTGTTCGCCGCGAGGCCGAGTTCCTCGGCGAAGCCGCGTACCGTCGGGAGCTTGTGTCCCACGGGCAGCGCGCCCGAGCGCGCCAGTTCGGAGATCTGGGTGCGCAGTTGCTCGTACGGGGCGGCGGCCGCGTCGTCGTCGATGGCGATTCTCAAGGTCACACGGCTGATTGTCCCCCATCCCCCGCGTTCGGCCGCCGTGTTGGCACCCCGCTTTCCGGGGGCCGAAAAATGAGAGGCGTTCCGGCTCCGGGCCCGCGTAGCGTGCCGCCCCATGACTGTGATCGTTCGTGACTTCCGCCCCGGTGACGCCGCCGCCGTCGTCCGTGTCCGGCGTGCCTCCGTGCCGTACGCCGTGACGACCGAGGAGGCCCTGCACTTCACCGTGCGGAGCGCCAACCCGGCGTCGAAGTACCGGATGCTGGTCGCCGAGTACGACGGGGAGGTCGTCGGCACCTCGCATGTCGCGCTCGCGTACGACAGCGACGAGGCGGGGGTCGCCCGGCTCAACCCCCATGTGCACCCCGACCACACGGGCAAGGGCGTCGGATCGGCGATCCTGCGGGCGGCCGAGGAGCATCTCGCCGCCGAGGGCGCGACCAGCCTCTTCACCTGGGTCAACGATGTCCCGGCGGCCCGCGCCTTCGCCGAGCACCGGGGCTACTCGCCGCTGCGCGGCGCGCACTTCCAGCGGCTGGACCTGGCGGGAGGCGCGCTGCCCGAGCCCCCGGAACTCCCCGCCGGCTGCACGCTGGCGACCGCGGCGGACTTCGCCGACGACCCGCGGCCGGTGTTCGAGGCCGACGCCGAGGCGTCGTCCGACGAACCGGGTGACATCAGCACCAGCCTCGACGACTACGAGGACTGGCTGAACAACACCTGGCACCACCCCTGTCTGGACCGCGGCCTGAGCACCCTCGTGGTCGCCGACGGCCGGATCGCGGCCTTCACCGCGGCACACACGGACGGCGCCACCAGCTATCTGTCGGCCATGACGGGCTCGCTGCGCGACTACCGCGGCCGGGGGCTGGCCAAGGCCGCGAAGGCCGACTCCCTGCGCCGCGCCCGCGCCGCCGGCTACACGGACGCGTTCACCAACAACGACGCGGAGAACGGGCCGATGCTGGCGATCAACACCTGGTTCGGCTACGAGATCTGCGCCTCGGAGGTACGCCATGTCCGCAAACTCACCTGACACCGGACCAGGCACCGCCACCGGGGTCCAGGTGGAGGTGCACCTGGTGAAGGCGGGCCGTACGAAGATCCGCTACCCCGCGACCCTGGTCGCCGACGACGGCACACACCTGGTGGTGCGCGCGCCCTGGGCGGCCCCCGGCGTACGGGACTTCGGCTTCGTACGCTTCGAGCCGGGCGACGTCTTCACCGAGCACTACTGGCGCGACCGGTGGTACGCGGTGAAGGAGGTCCGTACGGGCGACGGCACGCTCAAGGGCTGGTACTGCGACGTGACACGGCCGACGGTCGTGCACGGCCGCGGGCCCGGTGAACTCCGGTACGAGCTGCTGGTCGAGGACCTGGACCTCGACCTCTGGGCGTCGGCCGACGGCGGGACGGTCCTGCGGCTCGACGAGGACGAGTTCGAGGAGAGCGGTCTCGCCGACCGCGACCCGGTGGCGGCCGACGCGGCGCGCCGCGCGCTGGACGAGCTGGAACTCCTCGTACGCGACGACGCGTTCACGACCCTGCTGGGTCCGCCCCGCCCGTCGTAGCGCTCTGGTCCGTCCTGGCCAGCAGGACCGCGCGTGATATGCCGTCCGGGTCGTGGGCGATCGGGTCGGTGTCCTCGTGCCAGTGGATGACGAAGCGCTCCCCCGCCCGGTACGCCTCCAGGCCGGCGCGGCAGTACGCGACCATGTCGTCCGGGAGCGCGGAGAGCGGGTGCCAGGAGAGGCCCGAGCACTTCTCCGGCTCCCGGTTGTACGGCTCCCAGGACGCCTGCTCCGCCTCGTACCGCACCTCGAAGAACCAGCCCGTGCGCGGGCGTCCACCGGGGCCCCGGTGGTGCATCACCAGAGCCGTACGCACGTCCTCGGGGTCCAGTGCGGCGCCGATCTCCTCGGCCGCCTCGCGGATCATCGCGGCGCGGACGTCCTCGCCGTCCTCGACATGGCCCGCCGGGGCGTTCAGCAGGTCGTCCCCGTAGCCCGTGCCGGACCGGCGGGCGAGCAGCACCTCGTCGCCCCTGCGCAGGATCAGATGCACGTCGACCACTTCCGTGTGGCGGCGGCTCTGGGCGGCGTGGGCGATCAGCGCGTACCGCTCGTCGTCCACGGCGCGGCCCCAGAGCGCGGCGTCGGCCGAGAGGTGCTCGTGCTGCACGCGCTCGACGAGCGGGGCGACGGACATCGTGACGCGGGTCGCCGGCAGTCCGGCGCCGGCCCAGACGCCTTCGATCAGCATCAGCCGCCCGCCGGGCCGCAGCAGCGACAGCCAGTGGGCCAGGGCCCTGTCCGGATCGGGCAGCAGCCAGAGGACATGACGGGCCATGATCACGTCGAACGTCCGCTCCCCCACGGGCGGTCGGGCCGCGTCGCCGACCAGCACCTCCGTGTCCGTGCCCGACAGCTTGGCCCTGGCGAGTCCGACCATGCGCGGCGAGAGGTCGACGGCGGTGACGCGATGGCCCTGCTCGGTGGCGAGCAGGGCGAGGCTGCCGGTGCCGCAGCCGAGGTCGAGCACCCTGGACGGCTCGGCCGGCAGCCAGCCGGCGAGCTTGGCGGCCCACGCCTTGCGCACGGACGGATCGAGCAGCCCGTGGTCGGGCTCCTCGTCGAAGGAGTCTGCGGCGTCGTCCCAGTCGATCGCGGTCATACGACGATGGTCGCATCCGCCACCGACAGTGCGGACCGGAGGGCGCTCGGTCACGGGCGGGCCCGGGCCGGTTCGTCCTCAATCGCCGGAAGGGCCGTAATCGACAGAAGGGCCGCGGCTGTCCCCGGGGGGACGGCCGCGGCCCGACAGGCGTACTACGCCGGGACCTTGGTCTCCTCGTCCTTCTTCCGGCGGCCCACCACCAGCTTCCGCACCAGCGGCCAGCAGACGATCAGCACGATCACCGCGTAGACGGTCACCGAGAAGGGCGTGTCGACCAGGCCGGAGACACTTCCGTCGCTGATCTGGAGCGCCCTGCGCATCTGCTGTTCGGCGGCCGGGCCGAGGATGACACCGATGACGGCCGGCAGCACCGGCAGCCCGTAGCGCCGCATGCCGAACCCGATCAGGCCGATGATCAGCAGGATCACCAGGTCGAGCGCCTCCCCGCCGACCGCGTACGCGCCGACGGCGGCGAAGAAGAGGATGCCCGCGTAGAGGTAGGGGCGCGGGATGCGCAGCAGCTTCACCCACACCGGAGCGAGCGGCAGATTCAGTGCCAGCAGCAGCACCATGCCGACGAACAGCGAGGCGATCAGGCCCCACACCAGCTCCGACTCCCGCTCGAACAGCAGCGGTCCGGGCTGGATGCCGTACTGCTGGAACGCGGCCAGCATCACGGCGGCGACGGCGGTCGTCGGCAGCCCGAGGGTCAGCATCGACACGAGCGTTCCGGCGGCCGACGCGGACGCGGCCGACTCCGGTCCGGCGACACCCTCGATGGCGCCCTTGCCGAACTCCTTCTTGTGCTTGGACAGCCGCTTCTCGGTGACGTAACTGAGGAACGTCGGGATCTCCGCGCCGCCGGCCGGGATCGCGCCGAACGGGAAGCCGATGAGCGGCCCGCGCAGCCACGGCTTCCAGGTGCGCCGTACGTCGTCCTTGCCCAGCCACGGGCGGCCGACCGGGACCGGCTCGCCCGAGGAGCGGCGCAGGTGCGCGGCGACCCACAGGGCCTCGCCGATCGCGAAGAGACCGACGGCGACGATCACGACGTCGATGCCGTCCGCGAGTTGGAGCGTGCCGAAGGTGAGGCGCTGCTGGCCGGTCATCTGGTCCAGGCCGACCAGGCCGATGGTGAGGCCGATGAGCAGCGAGGCGAGTCCGCGGATACGGGACGAGCCGAGGACCGAGGTGACGGCGATGAACGCCAGCACCATGATCGCGAAGTAGTCGGGCGCGCCGATGTCGACGGCGAGGGAGGCGACGGTCGGGGCGAGGAGGACCAGCAGGATCGTGCCGATCATGCCGCCGACGAAGTGACCGCCCGCCGCCGCGGCGAGCGCTTGCGCGCCGCGTCCCGCCTTGGCCATCGGGTTGCCCTCGATAGCGGCGACGACCGCCGCGCTCTCACCGGGGGTGTTGAGCAGGATCGAGGTGGTGGAGCCGCCGAACATGGCGCCGTAATAGATGCCGGCGAACATGATGAACGCGCCGGTCGGCTCCAGGCCGTAGGTGACGGGAAGCAGCAGGGCGACGGCCATGGCCGGGCCGATGCCGGGCAGGACGCCGATCGCGGTGCCGAGCAGTACGCCGATCGCGGCCCAGAGCAGATTGATCGGCGTGAGCGCCGTACCGAAGCCGTCGATCAGGGAGTTGAGGGAGTCCATGGTCTAGATCACTCCCATCAGGGGGCCACCGGGGAGGGGGACGCCGAGCAGGTTGTTGAAGATGAAGTAGGTGACGAGGGAGAGGCCCGCCGCGATGAGCGGGTCGCGCTGGAGGTGGCGGCTGCCGAGCGCGTACGCGGAGCCCCAGAAGAGCAGTGCCCCGGATATGGGGAAGCCGAGGGGGCCGATGAGTACGGCGTTGCCGAGGAAGACCCCGGCGAGCAGCAGCACCGTGCGCCAGTCGCTCGGTTCGCTCAGGTCGATGTCCTCGCCGCCCTCGGCCTCACCCCGGCCGCCGCGCAGGACGTCGAGGCTGAGGAGCACGGCGACGACGAGCAGACCGATGCCGACGACGATCGGCACGGTCTTGGGACCGACCGGGCCGCGCTGGGTGATGTCGACGTCCATGGTGAGGGCGTCGGTGAGGACGAGGACGCCGAGGACGAGCAGCATGAGGCCGACGCCGAGTTCGGAATGCTCGCGCAGCCAGGAGGTGCCGCGGGACGCGGGGGTCCCGGGCCCGGAGGTCTCCTCCTTGGGAGGAGAGGTGCCGGCGGGGGTGTTCGGGTGGGTGGTCACAGTCCGAGCTCCTTCAGGACGGATTCCACGCGCTTGTCCTCGGCGGCGAGGAAGTCGCCGAATTTCTCACCGGTGAGGAAGGCGTCGTCCCAGCCGTTCTTCTTCAGCGAGTCCTTCCACTGAGGTGAGGCGTGCAGCTCCTCGAAGAAGGCGATGAGCTTGTCGCGCTCGGCGTCGGAGAGTCCGGGGGGCGCGACGACGCCGCGCCAGTTGGTGAAGTCGGTGTCGAGGCCCGCCTCGCGCAGGGTGGGCGCGTCCATGCCGGGGACCCGCTCGGGGCCGGTGACGGCCAGCAGGCGCAGCTCGCCCGCCTCGATCTGGTCGCGGTACTCACCGAGACCGGAGACGCCGAAGGCGACCTTGTTACCGAGGATGGAGGCGAGGAGTTCGCCGCCGCCGTCGAAGGGGACGTAGTTGACGGTCTTCGGTGCGATCCCGGCGGCCCGCGCCATCAGCATGGGCGCGAGGTGGTCGGGTCCGCCGGGCGACGAACCGCCGCCGACGGGCAGCTTGGCCGGGTCCTTCTTCCATGCCGTGAGCAGGTCGTCGATCGTCTTGTACGGGGAGTCCTTGCCGACGACGACGATGTCGGTCTCCTCGCTGATGCGGGCGATCGGCGTCGTGTCGGCGAGGGTCTCGTGCGAGTTGTTGGTCCGTACGGCGCCGACGACGCCGAGGCCCATGGAGACCGCGAGCTTGCCGTTGCCGTGCTCGCTGACGGCGCGGGCGAGACCGACGGTGCCGCCGGCTCCCGGCAGGTTGAAGACCTCGATATTGTGGTTGAGTTCGGCGTCCTCGGCGTTCTTGGCCATGGTGCGGGCGGTGATGTCGTAACCGCCGCCCGGTGTGTTCGGGACCATGAAACGCAGGCCGGGTATCTGTGTACCGGTGTCGCCACCACTGCCCACGGAAAGCAGCGGCGGACCCACCAGCACCAGCAGCGCGGCCCCGAGGAGGGCGAGGGGAGTGCGGAATCGCACGTGTGCCGCCTTTCAGGGAAGCAAGTCGTAGGGCAGTGAGGTGGCCCACATGTTGCCTCCGCGTTAAGAAGCTGTCTCTCTTCCGGAATCAACGGACGTTGTGGTCGTTGCGGTCGCGGCTTAGCGTGACGGCGTGACAAAAGTGCTGGTGGTGGACGACGACTTCATGGTCGCGAAACTGCACAGCCGCTATGTGTCCGCTATGGACGGTTTTGACGTCGTCGGTGTGGCGCACAGCGGTGCCGAAGCGCTGCGCGCGGCGGAGCGGAACCGACCTGACCTGGTGCTTCTCGATATCTATCTGCCCGACATGGACGGGATAGCGGTGCTGCGCGAGCTGCGGGCGGCGGAGGAGCGGGACGCGACCCGTACGAGCGTGGACGCCCTGTTCATCACGGCGGCGCGGGACGCGGGCGTCATCCGCGCGGCGCTGCGGGCGGGGGCGCTGCACTATCTGATCAAGCCGTTCAGTCAGTCGGCGCTCCAGGAGCAGCTGCGGCACGTGGCGTCGCTGCGGACCCGGCTGGACCGGCTGGGCGAGGCGCGCCAGGAGGATGTCGACCAGATCTTCGGTACGCGCCCGCCGGGCTCACGTGAGCTGCCGAAGGGGCTGGCCGCGCACACGGCGGAGCTGGTCGAGCGCACGCTGCGCCGCCACGAGGAGGGTCTTTCGGCGACGCAGTGCGCGGACGAAGGGGCACTGTCGCGGGTGAGCGCGCGGCGCTATCTGGAGTACTTCGCCGACACGGGCCGTGCGGAGGTCACACTCCGGTACGGCGGAACGGGCCGCCCGGAGCGGCGCTACCGCTGGGTGGGGTGAGGGGGCCTCGCCCTTCTAGTTCTTGGTGAAGGACGCGGCTGCCGCCGCCGAGAGCGCCGTCACCTCGTCGGCGGCCTTCTTCGCCCGGCCGGTGACGCGCCAGGTGACCACGCGCCCCATCACCGAAGGGCTCGGCGGGAAGACCCCGAGCTGCCCCAGCATCGTGAGGTCGTCCCTGAGCGCCTCGTGACGGACGACCTCGCCGTCCCGCACCGTCACCACATGCAGCTGCTCGAAGTCGATCTCGCGCCCCGTGGGCGGGATCGCCTGGTCGAGCTTTCCGTTCCGGAAGCGTACGAACGGTCCCGTGTGGGTGCCGCGCATCCGCAGCAGGAGCCACACCTTGTCGTCCTTGGCCGCCGAGTCGGTGACGGGGAACCGCAGTTCGCTGAACGCGGACCTCATCCACGCCCCGGACGCCAGCGTCCCGGCGGGCCCCGGAATCGAGCAGGCGGCGGGCGAGACAGCGGCCTCGCGGTTGTGGTTGCCGGCGGCGACCACCCGCCTCGCCAGGGCCGCGTCGCCTGTCTCCAGTACGCGGAACAGGGCGGCGGCCACTTCGAAGGAGTCCATCGCGGGGTCTCTCTTTTCACTCGCGCGGAACGGTGTTGTCCCGGGCGTGGAGTGTGCCAGGGAAGGGGCCCGACCCTCGTCGCACCGCACCGCTACCAAGGTCACCGCGCGGTAGACCTTCGGCCGAGGCCCCGGCGGCCCCGCGCTCGGCACAGTGGTGCGCACACAAGGGACACGGGGAGGCACAGTGCGAGGCGAAGGCATCGACCGGGCGCGGTTTCTGGGCGGGGCGGCGGCCGTCGGGATCGCGGGCGTGGCGGGGTCGTTCGCGGCGGGGCGGGCGCGGGCCGTGGAGGAACCGGCGCCCCGGCGTGGCCGGCCCGGCGACGGTGTGACGCATCGGGGGGTCATGTACGAGGTCGGCTCCGGCGAGAGCCCCGCGACCGGCTGGCACGCCGGCCGGATGCGCGCGGACATGCGCGCCATCAGGGACGACCTGCACGCCAACACCGTCTCCGTCTTCGGCGACGGCGTCGAACGGCTGGGGGCCACCGCGGCGGAGGCGGCGGAGCGCGGACTGAACGTCTGGCTCCAGCCGCGCCTCGGCGACCGCCCCGAGCGGGAGATCCTGGACCATCTGGCGGAGACCGGCGAGCACGCCGAGCGGCTGCGCCGCCAGGGAGCCGACGTCCATCTCAGCGTCGGCTGCGAGTTCGTGCTGTACGTCCCCGGCATCGTGCCGGGCGCCGACGCCCTGGAGCGGATCAAGAACCTCCTCGCGGGCACCTACGACCCCGAGTTGACGCAGCGTCGGCTCACCGCCTTCATCGCTCGCGCGGCGAAGGTCGGCCGGTCCGTCTTCCACGGCCGGCTGACGTACGGCGCGGCGCACGAGGACCAGGTCGACTGGGACCTGTTCGACATCGTCAGCGTCAACTACTACTCGTACTTCGCGCGCAAGGCCGACCACGTCGCCGAGCTGACCCCTTACCTCCGCCACCGCAAACCGGTCGCGATCACCGAGTGCGGCACGTGCACGTATGTCGGCGCCCCGGCGGCGGGCGGCATGGGGTGGGACGTCGTCGACTACGAGAAGGGCGAGATCAAGGGGAACCTGGTCCGCAGCGAGCGGACCCAGGCCGCGTACATCAGCGACGTGCTCGACGTCTTCGAGTCGATGAACCTGTACGCGTCGCTGATCTACCACTTCGTCATGCCCGACGCGCAGCACCGCCCGGGCGACCCGCTCCACGATCTGGACATGGCGAGCTACAGCCTCACCAAGACCCTCAAGGACGATCCGGAGGACCCGGATTCCGACTGGCACTGGGAGCCGAAGGAGTCCTTCCACGCTGTGGCACGCCACTACGGCCGCCGGCAGGGGTGATCTCGGCTCACCCGCCCGACTGGATGTCCCCCCGGGTCGACGACGTGATGGCGTCACCGTGTGCGAAGTCGCCCGGCGGGATACCCGGATGATGCCCGTCGCCCTCCCCGCCCCTGTCCCCGTCGGCCGGCGCCGCCGCTGCCGCCGCCGGGCCGAGCGTCAGCCGGGAGACGATCCGGTAGCGGTCACCCCGGTACAGCGAGTGGACGTACTCGACGGGCCGGCCGGTGGTGTCCGAGGTCAGCCGCTCGAAGAGCAGTGCCGGGGAGAGTTCGGGTACGTCGAGGAGCCGCGCCTCCGCGCGGGTGACGACCGTCGGCTCGATGGCCTGTACGGCCTCGTGGACGTGCACCCCGTGCGTGTCCCGCAGATGCTCGTAGAGATCGCCGCTCTCCAGCTCCTGGGCCGTCAGGCCGGGGGCGAGCGCGGCCCGCAGATGCAGATGCTCGATCGCCATCGGGGCGCCGTCGACCAGCCGCAGCCGGGCGACGTAGAGGATGTCCTCGGCGGGTGACATACGGAGCTTGCGGCCGACCCGGGCGCCGGCCTGGTGGGTGGTGAACTCCAGCAGCCGGCTCGACCATGTACCGGCCGCGCGCGGCACGGTCAGGGTGAGGTCGGCGGAGACCAGCTCCTGGGTGATCTTCGCGGGGGCGACGAACATGCCGCGGCCGTGTTCGCGGACGAGCAGCCCGGCGGCCACCAGTTCGTCGATCGCCGAGCGCACGGTGGGCCTCGACACTTCGAGCAGCGCGCACAGGGCGCGTTCGGACGGGATGGCGTCCCCGGGGTTGCGTGACTCGATCAGCTCCAGGACGGCGTCACGGGCCCGCTCCCGTTTGAGCACCGTCCCGGGTACGTCGACATCCATGGTGTTGTCCCCCTCCGGACGCCTGCCTCACTCACCACACTTACCAGACTTACCAGTTCACCAAACCAGTGCCCCAACTCGGCCACTGGTCAGGTCAAGTGTAACCGTCCTCCCGGGAAGGGGAAGCGCCTCGAAGACCACGTAGATCGCCAAAGTCCTTTGTACCGCGAGGGGTTGACGGTCTCATTGGTCTATGCCACCTTCATCCAGCATCAAGAGGTGAGCTGTCCAGTGGGCCTCACTGGTCAGGTGGTCAGGTCTTGCTCTCTCCGAGGTGAATCGTGAAGCACCGCTTGCTCGCGGGTGGCTCCGTGCTGGTCATGGCCGCCGTACTCAGTGCCTGCAGTACGTCCTCCGACTCCGCCGACGAGAGTGGCGACGGACGGACGACGGTCGACGTCTGGCTGATGCGTGACAGCGTCTCGGACTCGTTCCAGAAGGAGTTCGTCGAGGGTTTCGAGGCCGCGCACCCGAAGATCAGGGCCAAGGTCCAGATCCAGGAGTGGGACGGCATCGGCGAGAAGATCACCGCCGCCCTCGCCAGCAACGACGCGCCCGATGTGATCGAGGTGGGCAACACCCAGGTCGCGCAGTTCGCGGCGAGCGGCGGACTGCTCGATCTCAGCGACAGCAAAGGGGAGTTGAAGGGCGAGGACTGGCTGAAGGGCCTCGCCGAGCCGGGTGCGTACGAGGGGAAGCAGTACGGCATCCCGTACTACGCGGCGAACCGGGTCGTCGTCTACCGCACCGATCTGTTCGAGGCGGCGGGCATCGACGCCGCCGCGATCAAGACCCGCGAGCAGTGGATCGAGGCGACCACCAAGCTCAACAAGGGCGATACGCAGGGCATTTATCTGCCCGGCCAGCTGTGGTACGCGCTGGGCGGCTTCATCTGGGACGAGGGCGGCGACTTCGCCACCGAGTCCGGCGGTGGGTGGAAGGGCGCGCTGGACACGCCGGAGGCGGTGCGCGGCATGGAGTTCTACGAACAGCTCCAGGCACTCGGCAAGGGCCCGAAGGACTCCGACGAGGACGATCCGCCGCAGGCCGAGGTGATGGCGAAGGGGCAGGTGGCCCAGATCCTCGCCACCCCGGGCCTGGCCAAGGCCGTCATCGAGAACAACGCCCAACTCAAGGACAAGCTGGGCTTCTTCCCGATTCCGGGCAAGACCGCCGCCGCTCCGGGCGCCGTCTTCACCGGCGGCTCCGACCTGGTGATCCCGGCCGCGGCCGGCTCCCCGGACGAGGCGCTGACGTTCGTCGAGGAACTGACGGGCGACGCCTGGCAGAAGAAGCTCGCCGTGGCCATGAGCTATGTGCCGAACCGGACCACGCTGGCATCGGCCGTGGCGGACGACCCGGGCGCCGCCGCGATGGCGGTCGGGGCGGCGAACGGGCACGCGACGCCCAACACCCCTGGCTGGGCGGCGGTGGAGGCCGAGAATCCGATCAAGGACTACATGACCGCGGTCCTCATCGGCGGTGACGCCGCGAAGGAAGCGGCGAAGGCGTCGCAGGACATCACCAGGGCCATGAACGCCAACTCCGGCTCCTGACCCCTCCGACTCCTCCGACTCCTCCGACTCCTCCGACTCCTCCGGGCGGAATCCCGGCGAGAAGCACTCCACCGAGTCCAGCGAGAAGTACTCCCCCGCGAGGTACTCCACCGAGAGGAGTCGCCGTGCCGGTCATCCGTGAGCGGACCGCACCACGCACCCCCCAGCACCGACCGGCCCCCGGCCCCCCGGCCGGACGCCCGAAGCGCTCCCGCCCGTCGCACAACCTCTGGCCGTACGCCCTGATCGCACCCGCGATCGCCGGCATGCTGTATCTGCTCGTCTACCCGCTGCTGCGGGCCGTGCTGATCTCCCTCCAGGACTTCGGACTCCGCCAACTCATCACCGGGGACGCCGAGTTCGTGGGGCTGCGGAACTACCAGACACTGCTGTCCGATCCGCGCTTCTGGGACGTGGTCGGCCGCACCTTCCTCTTCATGGCCGTCAATGTCGTCCTGATCATGGTGCTCGCCACGCTGGTCGCGCTGATGACCGAACGGCTGGCGAAGGCGGGCCGCACGGTGGTCCTCAGCTCGCTGGTGCTCGCCTGGGCGATGCCGGTCGTCGCGGCCACCACCGTGTTCCAGTGGCTGTTCCACTCCGAGTTCGGCATCGTCAATTGGGCACTCACCTCGCTGGGCTTCGACTCGTTCGACCGCTACCCGTGGTTCGCCAACGGCACCGCCGCCTTCGTGATCCTCGTCCTGCTGATCGTCTGGCAGTCCGTGCCGTTCGCCGCGATCACCCTCTACTCGGCGCTCACCACCGTCCCCACCGAGCTGTACGAGTCGGCCCGGCTGGACGGGGCCTCGGGCGCCCGGATCTTCCGCTCGGTCACCTTCCCGATGCTCCGGCCGATCTTCCTGCTGGTGTTCTCGCTGGAGGTGATCTGGACGTTCAAGGCGTTCGTCCAGATCTGGGTGATGACCCGCGGCGGGCCGGGCGACGCCACGACGATCCTGCCCGTGTACGCGGTCCAGACGGCGCTCTCCAGCCAGCGTTACGACCTGGGCTCCGCGGCGTCGATGCTCACCGTGGTCCTGATGTCCGGGGTGCTCGTCCTCTACTTCCGTCAGATGCTCCGCCAGGAGGACGAGTCACGATGACCTTGCTACGCCCCCGAGTTCGCCGGCTTCCGCTGAACGCCGCCGCCGTGGTGACGGTCGTGGTGTGTCTGTTCCCCGTGTACTGGATGATCTCCACCGCCTTCAAGCCGTCCCGTGACATCCAGTCGGCCGATCCCCAACTGGTGCCGGGCACCTGGACGCTGGACCACTTCCGCAGAGCGGTGGGGGCCGACGGCTTCGAACTCTTCTGGCGCAACAGTGTTCTGGTCACGCTCGGCGCGGTGCTGCTGTCGCTCCTGGTGGCGCTCGGGGCCGCGTTCGCCGTCGCCCGGATGAGGTGGAAGGGCCGGCGGCATTTCATGCTGATGGTGTTCATCGCCCAGATGGCGCCCTGGGAATCACTGATCATCCCCATCTACATCATCTCCCGCGACACCAACATGCTCGACCGGCTGCCGACCCTGACCCTGGTCTACTTCATGATCACGCTGCCGTTCACGATCGTGGTGCTCCGGGGCTTCATCGGGACCATTCCGCCCGAGCTGGAGGAGGCGGCGCAGGTCGACGGCTGCACCAGGACCGGTGCCTTCCGGCGGGTGGCCCTGCCGCTGCTCATGCCCGGCCTGATGGCCACCTCGCTCTTCGGCTTCATCACCGCGTGGAACGAGTTCGCCTACGCCAACTTCCTGATCATCAAGGAGCAGGACAACCGCACCCTGCCGGTCTGGCTGTCGTCCTTCCAGAACACGTTCGGCACCGACTGGGGCGCCACCATGGCCGCCTCGACACTCTTCGCCCTGCCCGCGCTGGTGATCTTCCTGCTGCTCCAGCGCCATGTCACCTCCGGCTTCGCGGCCGGCGCCGTGAAGGGCTGAGCCGCGCGGAGCAACCGTCGGCACAGCCCGCGCACCTTTCCGAGATCCGAAACTCCCGGAGGCCACCGCCGTGTCAGCGTCACACCCCGAACTCGCCCTCGTCCCCCGGCCCCGCAAGGTCTCGCCCCGCCCCGGCCGTTTCACCCTCGACCGGCGCACCTCCCTCCGCTCCCTGCCCGGCACAGAGGCGGCGTCGGACCTCCTGCGCACCCTGCTCACCCCGGCCACCGGACTGCCGCTCACCGCCTCCGCCGACGGCCAGGTCGTGCTGACGCTCGACCCGCGGCTCACCGGTCTCGGCGAGGAGGGGTACGGGATCACCGTCGGCCCGCGGGCGTTGCTGCTGCGCGCCGCCCGGCCCACCGGCCTGCTCCGCGGCGTCCAGACGATCCGTCAACTGCTGCCCGCCGAGGCCCTGTCGGGCGAGACACGGGGCGGCTCCTGGGAGCTGCCCTGCGTCGAGATCAGCGATGTGCCGACGCACCCCTGGCGCGGGGCGATGCTGGACGTCGCCCGGCACTTCCAGCCCGTGTCGTACCTGCGCAGATATGTGGACCTGCTCGCGTTCCACAAGCTCAACACCCTCCATCTGCACCTCACGGACGACCAGGGCTGGCGCATGCCGGTCGACGCCTACCCCCGGCTGACCTCGGTCGGCGGCCACCGGAGCGAGTCGATGACCTGGCCGCCGGGCCGGGGCGGCGACAGCTTCGACGGCGTCCCGCACTCGGGGACGTACACCAAGGAGGAACTGCGCGCCCTGGTGAGCTACGCGGCGGAGCGCGGGGTGAGTGTCGTGCCGGAGATCGAGATGCCCGGCCATGTCCGCGCGGCCCTCGCCGCCTACCCCGAACTGGGCAACCACCCGGAGCGAAGGCTCGACGTGTGGACCAGGTGGGGCGTCTGCGACACCGTGCTCGGCGTCCACGACCAGGCCCTCGACTTCTGCCGGGCGGTGCTGGAGGAGGTCATGGACGTCTTCCCGTCCCCGTACATCCATATCGGCGGCGAGGAGTGCCCGACCACCGAGTGGGAGAACAGCCCGGTGGCGCGTGCCCGCGCGGCGGCGGAAGGGCTCGACGGGCCGGCGGCGCTGCACGGCTGGTTCATGGGCCGGATCGGCGCGTTCCTGGTGGAGCGGGGCCGCAGGCCCGTCGGCTGGGCCGAGACGGGGACCGAACTGCCCCTGGACTTCACGGTGATGACCTGGCGCGATCCGGCGCACGCCCTGGCCGCCGCCCGGCGCGGCCACCAGGTCGTGACCGCCCATCACCGGGCCACCTACCTCGACTACGCCCAGTCCGCCGAGCCGTGCGAACCGCTCGGTCAGCCCGGCGACCCCGTCGGTCTGCGGGCGGTCCACGGGAACGAACCGGTGCCGGGCGACTGGGCGGCCGAGGAGACCGCCCAAGTCCTGGGTACGCAGGCGCAGTTGTGGACCGAGTACGTGAAGACTCCCGACCGGATCGAGTACCTCAGCTACCCCCGCCTGTGCGCCCTCGCCGACCGCGCCTGGTCCGGCGGGCGCAGCGACTGGGCCGGTTTCGTCGAGCGGCTGCGCCGGCACACCGCCCGGCTGGACGCCCTCGGTGTCCCCTACCGCCCGCTAACCCCTCGGTCCCTCATGACCATCCCCGCAGGTACGGCGCCACCCCGTCCGTAATTCCCCCCTCCCCCACCACCGTTCCGGAGAGGAACACCCCATGCGTCCCATGAGGAAACTCGCCAAGAGCCGCGTCCGCGCGGCAGCCGCCGCCGCTGTCACGGTGGCCCTGAGCTGTACGGCGCTGGCGGCGATGCCCGCGTCCGCCGGCGCCGCTTCGGCGGCCGACGGGCTCGTAGTCCAGTACCGTACGAGCGCTTCCGGGGCGACCGCCGACCAGAGCGAACCCTGGCTGAAGGTACGCAACAACGGCAGCGCCGCCGTACAGCTGAGCGCCGTCAAGGTGCGGTACTACTTCAAGGCCGATTCGGCGTCCGCCGACTACCGGTTCGCCTGCTCCTGGGCGGTGAAGGGCTGCGCCAACATCACCGGCACCTTCGGGACACTCGCCAACCCGACCGCCACCGCCGACCGGTATCTGGAGATCGCGTTCACGGCGGGGGCGGGCACCCTGGCCCCCGGCGCGGACACCGGCGACATGCAGCTCCGTTTCCACCGGACGAACTGGCAGCCGCTGGGGCAGAGCGACGACTACTCCTTCGGCCGGGAGCGGGCCACGTACGGCGACTGGTCCCGGATCACGGCGCACGTCGGCGGCGCGACGGTCTGGGGCGAGGCACCCGGCGGCAACGGCCCGACCGACCCCACGGATCCGACCGACCCGACCGATCCGGCCGAAGGCCCCACCCTGTTCGACGACTTCAACTACAGCGGCCACAGCGATCCGAGGATCGCCGCGAACGGCTGGAGCGTCCGCGCGAACTCCGGCGGTCCGGGTGTGCCCGGCGCCAACTGGGTACCGGAGAACGTCACGTTCGCCAGTCAGAGCGGCAACTCGGTGATGAACCTGGAGACTTCGACCGCCGGGACGGCCGCGTCCACGGAGCAGACGGAGATCCTCACCCGGTCCATGAAGTTCCGCAACGGGACGTACGCGGCGCGCGTGAAGTTCAGCGACGCGCCCAGGTCGGGCCCGGACGGCGACCGTCTCGTCCAGACGTTCTTCACCATCAACGACCTGAAGGCGCCGATGGCGGACGACTACGCGGAGTACGACTTCGAGTATCTGCCCAACGGCGGCTGGGGCGAGCCCGCCAACATCCTCTACACCACCTCGTGGGAGACCTACCGCCCCGACCCGTGGGAGGCCGTCAACCAGCACAGCGAGGCCCGGCAGAGCTATGCCGGCTGGCACGACCTGGTGGTGACCATCGACAACAACGCCATCACGTACTACGTCGACGGGCAGCACTTCGGCACGCACGGGGCGGCGTATCTGCCGGAGCGGCCGATGTCGATCAACTTCAACCAGTGGCTGATCGACCTGGCGGGCCAGACCAGCACCACGCCGCGCTCGTACGACCAGCAGGTGGACTACGTGCTGCACGTGAAGGACCAGGTCCTCAGCCCGGCCCAGGTGGGCACGCTGGTGAACGGGTACCGCGCGGCGGGCACGACGTTCGAGGACACGGTGCCGAACGTCTGACGGGCCGGGTCCGGCCACGTGAGTCTCAGCACTCGCTTAGCGTCGCCTTAAGCGGACCATAAGGATCCTCTTCACCCCGTCCCAGCAGGCCGTTCCGGGGTTTCGAGGGGCTAGCTTGCTGAGGGCCGGAGCGGGACGACCACCGGTGGCGCCGTGTGCAACGGAGGTCACGCCGCCGGGAGTTGTCCCGCTCCGCTCCCCCTCGCTTGTGCCGCTCAGAAGGAGAACGCAGCCATGACCGCTCGTCGCAGGACCACCGGAATCGTCGTGCTGGGCGTCGCGCCGCTCGCGCTCATCGGGCTCGCGGCCGTCCCCGCCGCCGCCCACGGCTCGATGACGAACCCGGTCAGCCGCGTGTCGGCCTGCTTCGCCGAGGGGCCCGAGAATCCGCGGTCGGCCGCGTGCAAGGCGGCGGTCGCGTCGAGCGGGACGCAGGCGTTCTACGACTGGAACGAGGTCAACATCGCGAACGCCGCGGGCAACCACCAGTCGCTCATCCCGGACGGCAAGCTCTGCTCGGCCGGCCGCGACAAGTACAAGGGGCTCGACCTGCCGCGCGGCGACTGGCCCTCGTCACCGTTCACCGCGGGCAACCGCACCTTCACCTACAAGGCCACCGCCCCGCACAAGGGGTCCTTCGAGCTGTACATCACCAAGGACGGCTACGACCCGAGCAAGCCGCTGAACTGGTCCGACCTGGAGGACAAGCCGTTCGCCAAGGTCACCGACCCGAAGCTGGAGAACGGCGCGTACGTCTTCGACGGCATCGTCCCCAACAAGTCGGGCCGCCACCTGATCTACTCGATCTGGCAGCGCTCGGACAGCCCGGAGGCGTTCTACACCTGCTCCGACGTGGTCTTCGGCGCCGACAACGGCGGTTCGGCCGCCGCGCCCGAGGCGTCCGCCCCCTCCGAGGCCGATGTCGAGGACGGCGCGTCCAAGTCCACCGTCGACCACAACGGACACGGCGGCGACAGCCCGGACGAGGCCGGGGCGGCCGAGGTGAAGGACGCCGCGAAGGACGCCGGTGGCTACGAGGAGCCCGCCGCCGAGCCCGAGGCCAACGCCCCCGAGGCGAACGGCGCCGGCCCGGCCGCCCAGCAGCCTGCGGGTGGTTCGGAGAACCTCGCCGAGACCGGTGGCGACAGCACCACGCCGTACCTCGCGGCGGGTGGCGCGGCGATCCTCGCCGCAGGCGCGGCCGTGATGTTCGGTACGGTCCGCCGCAGGGCCCAGCCCGCGGGCGGCCGGCACAGCCGCTGACGTACGGCTTCCGCGGGGCTCCGGGCCGGTCGTCGGCCCGGAGC
>NZ_JBHUUW010000035.1:0-82137 GCF_042670825.1 Streptomyces sp. NPDC057137
CGCCCGGTTACATTCCGAACCCGGAAGCTAAGCCTTTCAGCGCCGATGGTACTGCAGGGGGGACCCTGTGGGAGAGTAGGACGCCGCCGAACAATCTTTGGGGAATGCCCCGCACCTTTTGGTGCGGGGCATTTCTGCGTTCAGGGCCCTACCCCACGGCGTTGGCCGGCGGTTCGTCCGGGTAGGGTCAGGGGGCATCGTTGGTACATTCCGGCACAGGAGGCCCTCGGGTGGAGGTTCAGGAGACCCGCGTCCAGACGGATCGGGTGTTCACCATCCCCAACATCCTGAGCATGGCTCGGCTCCTGGGCGTGCCGCTCTTCCTGTGGCTCATCCTCCGTCCCGAGTTCGGCGGGCCGAACAGTGACGGCTGGGCATTGCTCGTCCTGATGCTCAGCGGGGTGACCGACTATCTCGACGGCTACCTTGCTCGCCGTTGGAACCAGATCAGCAACCTGGGGCGCCTCCTGGACCCCGCTGCTGACCGGCTCTACATCCTTTCCACTCTGGTAGGCCTGACCTGGCGCGAGATCTTGCCCCTGTGGCTCACCGCGGCGCTTCTGGCGCGCGAGCTGATGCTGCTGGTGATGGTGGGAATCCTCCGCAGGCACGGCTATCCGCCTCCCCAGGTGAACTTCCTGGGAAAGGCGGCTACCTTCAACTTGATGTACGCCTTCCCGCTGCTGCTACTCAGCGACGGGAACGGATGGCTTGCATCACTCGCCGAAGTTTTCGGATGGGCGTTCGCCGGATGGGGTACAACTCTCTACTGGTGGGCAGGGATCCTCTACGTGGTCCAGGTCCGCCGGCTCGTCAGAGCGGACAGAGTGGCCGATTGAGCTCGTCGATGTGGTGCCGTGCAGTGTCGCCGGCCCGCACCTGATGCCTGCCATGCGGCCTGTCCAGATGGGTGACGTCGGCGAGACCGTCTCTTCAAGGAGGACGCTTCCGACATGAAGGCCGTCGTGATGGCTGGCGGCGAAGGCACTCGCCTTCGTCCCATGACCTCGAGCATGCCCAAGCCGTTGCTGCCGGTGGCAAATCGGCCAATCATGGAGCATGTGCTGCGTTTGCTCAAGCGGCACGGACTCAGTGAGACCGTCGTCACCGTTCAGTTCCTCGCCTCTCTCGTGAAGAACTATTTCGGTGACGGCGAAGAGCTTGGAATGGAGCTCACCTATGCCAATGAGGAGAAGCCGCTCGGCACTGCGGGGAGTGTGAAGAACGCCGAAGAGGCGCTCAAGGACGATGCTTTTCTCGTCATTTCCGGTGACGCTCTCACCGACTTCGACCTGACGGACCTCATCGCCTTCCACAAGGAGAAGGGCGCGCTGGTCACGGTGTGTCTGACCCGGGTGCCGAATCCCCTGGAGTTCGGCATCACGATCGTGGACGAAGAGGGAAAGGTGGAGCGCTTCCTGGAGAAGCCCACCTGGGGACAGGTGTTCTCGGACACGGTCAACACGGGTATCTATGTGATGGAGCCCGAGGTGTTCGACTATGTCGAGGCCGACACCTCGGTCGACTGGTCGGGCGATGTCTTCCCTCAGCTCATGAAGGAGGGCAAGCCGATCTACGGCTATATCGCCGAGGGCTACTGGGAAGACGTCGGGACGCACGAAAGCTACGTGAAGGCCCAGGCGGATGTCCTGGAGGGGAAGGTCGACGTCGATCTCGACGGCTTCGAGATCTCCCCCGGTGTGTGGGTCGCCGAGGGCGCCGAGGTCCATCCCGACGCCGTGCTCCGCGGTCCGCTCTACATCGGTGACTACGCCAAGGTCGAGGCGGACGCCGAGATCCGCGAGCACACCGTCATCGGGTCCAACGTGGTCGTCAAGACCGGAGCCTTTCTCCATCGAGCCGTTGTGCACGACAACGTGTACATCGGGCAGCACAGCAATCTGCGTGGCTGTGTGATCGGCAAGAACACCGACATCATGCGCGCCGCCCGGATCGAGGACGGCGCTGTCATCGGTGACGAGTGTCTTGTCGGCGAGGAATCGATCATCCAGGGCAATGTCCGGGTGTATCCCTTCAAGACCATCGAGGCCGGCGCGTTCGTCAACACCTCGGTGATCTGGGAGTCCAGGGGGCAGGCGCATCTCTTCGGAGCGCGCGGGGTCTCCGGGATTCTCAACGTCGAGATCACGCCCGAGCTGGCCGTGCGGCTGGCGGGGGCGTACGCGACGACGCTCAAGAAGGGCTCCACGGTCACCACGGCGCGTGACCACTCCCGTGGTGCGCGCGCTCTCAAGCGGGCGGTGATCTCCGCGCTGCAGGCCAGCGCGATCGACGTACGGGACCTGGAGAACGTCCCGCTGCCGGTGGCCCGGCAGCAGACGGGCCGGGGCAGTGCCGGCGGCATCATGATCCGGACGACGCCCGGTGTGCCCGACTCCGTCGACATCATGTTCTTCGACGAACGGGGCGCCGACCTCTCGCAGGCCGGGCAGCGGAAGCTGGACCGGGTGTACGCGAGGCAGGAGTACCGCAGGGCGTTCCCGGGTGAGATCGGGGACCTGCACTTCCCGGCGAGCGTCTTCGACTCGTACACCGGCTCACTGCTCCGGAACGTCGACACGACGGGGATCGCCGAGGCCGAGCTGAAGGTCGTCGTTGACGCGTCCAACGGCAGTGCCGGGCTTGTTCTGCCCAGCCTGCTCGGGCGGCTCGGAGTCGACGCGCTGACCATCAACCCCGGCCTCGACGAGGCGCGGCCCACCGAGACCGTCGAGTCGCGCAGGTCCGGTCTGGTCAGGCTGGGCGAGATCGTGGCCTCGGCGCGGGCGTCCTTCGGGGTGCGGTTCGACCCCGTGGGCGAGCGGCTGTCGCTCGTCGACGAGCGCGGCCGGATCATCGAGGACGACCGGGCCCTGCTGGTACTGCTCGACCTGGTAGCCGCCGAGCGGCGCAGCGGACGGGTGGCGCTGCCGGTCACGACCACCAGGATCGCCGAGCAGGTCGCCGCGTACCACGGCACCCAGGTGGAGTGGACGACGACGTCGCCCGACGACCTGACACGGGTCGGCCGCGAGGATTCCACGATCTTCGGCGGTGACGGCCGAGGTGCGTTCATCGTTCCCGAGTTCAGCAGTCTGCTCGACGGCACGGCGGCCTTCGTACGGCTGTTGGGTCTGGTCGCCCGTACGCAGCTCACGCTCAGCCAGATCGACGCCCGCATTCCCCGCGCCCATGTGCTGCGCAGGGATCTGGCGACCCCCTGGGCCGTCAAGGGTCTGGTCATGCGCCGGGTCGTGGAGGCGGCCGGCGAGCGGGACGTCGACACCACCGACGGCGTTCGTGTGGTGGAGGCCGACGGGCGGTGGGTGATGGTGCTTCCGGCACCCGCCGAGGCCGTCACCCATCTGTGGGCCGAGGGACCGGACGACGCCTCCGCCCAGGCGCTGCTCGACGAGTGGTCGGCGGTCGTGGACAGCGCAGGTCAGTGACCTGATGACGGTGTGCCGGAGGCGGGTGGCCGACGCCCTCCGGCACACCGGTGGGGCCATTCGGCGGTAGCACCCGCGCCGTGCGACGATGTGCGGCATGCCGCAGCACCCCCCCGTTCGGAGCACTCCCTCGCCGCCCCGGCGTCCCGACGCGTCCATGTCGCTGCTGAACGATGTGATGGACCACAGCCTGGACGACGGTTACGCGGAGGCGGCGGCCCGCAGGGACGCGGAGGACCGCGGACTGCCCCGTACGGTCCGGGCGAAACTGGGCCTTGCGGCGGGGCTCCTGCTGGCCGCTCTGGTCGTCACCGTGGGCGCGGCCGAGGCGCGGATCGACGCGCCGGTCGTCGCCAAGGAGCGCGAAGAGTTGATCGACCGGATCGATGCCGAGACGTCCTCGGCGGACAGCCTCGAACGCGCGGTGTACAAGCTCCGCGCCGAGGTGGGCGCCCAGCAGCGCGAGGCGCTGCGCGACCACGGCGGCGAGCAGGGCGAACTGGTGGCTCTCCTGTCGGGCTCCACGGAGGTCGAGGGGCCGGGCATCAAGCTTGTGGTCGACGACGCCAAGTCCGCCGACGAGAGCGCCGGTGGGCCGCGGGAGAGCAGCAACTTCTCGGACACGGGGCGGGTCAGGGACCGGGACATGCAGCAGATCGTCAACGGTCTGTGGGAGTCGGGGGCCGAGGCGGTGTCCATCAACGGCCAGCGTCTGACGGCCCTTTCGGCGATCAGGGCCGCCGGTGAGGCCATACTGGTCGACAACAAGCCGCTGGTGCCGCCGTACACGGTGCTGGCCGTGGGGGACGGGAAGAACCTGAGCACCGCATTCCAGGACAGTGCCGACGGCCAGTACCTGCACTCGTTGCAGGAGAACTTCGGTGTCCGCACGAGCATTTCCGATCAGGAGACGGTGCGTCTTCCGGCCGCGCCGAGCCTGATCGTACGTACAGCAGAGCCGAAGGCCGCCGACCCGGGGAAGGGCGACGGAGGGGCCACGGCAGACACAGGGAAGGGCACATCGTGATCGCGGTACTTGGCCTCGTCGTGGGAGTCGTGGTCGGACTGTTGGTTCGACCCGAAGTGCCGGCGGTGGTCGAGCCCTATCTGCCGATCGCCGTCGTCGCCGCTCTGGACGCGGTCTTCGGGGGGCTGCGGGCCATGCTCGACGGGATCTTCGTCGACAAGGTGTTCGTGGTGTCGTTCCTGTCGAACGTGGTGGTGGCGGCACTCATCGTCTTCCTCGGTGACAAGCTCGGTGTCGGCGCGCAGCTGTCCACCGGTGTGGTCGTCGTGTTCGGTATCCGGATCTTCTCCAACGCTGCCGCGATCCGCCGGCATGTCTTCCGGGCGTGAGGCCGATGAACAGCGAAGAGAACCCGCAGAGCTCACAGAACCCACAGCCCGCGGGGGCCTCGCCGCCCCCGCAGAGCCCCGAGCCACGGCAGATGACGGGGCGTCAGCGGCTTGCCGCGGGCCTCTGGCCGCCACGCGTCACGCGGGCCCAACTCATCGTCGCCGTCCTGCTGTTCGTGCTGGGACTCGGTCTGGCCATCCAGGTCCGTTCGACCAACGACGACAGCGCCCTGCGCGGCGCGCGCCAGGAGGACCTCGTACGGATCCTGGACGAGCTCGACGGCCGCACCGAGCGGCTGGAGGACGAGAAGCAGCGGCTGGACGACCAGCAGACGGAGCTGGAGAACAGCTCCGACCAGGCCGAGGAGGCGCGTAAGCAGACGCGGGAGAAGGAGCAGCAGCTCGGCATCCTGGCCGGTACGGTCGCCGCTCAGGGCCCCGGCATCACGATGACCGTCCAGGACCCCGGCGGCACCGTCGACTCCGACATGCTGCTCGACGCGATCCAGGAGCTGCGGGCGGCCGGCGCCGAGGCGATCCAGGTGAACGGGGTCCGGGTGGTCGCCGCGACGTACCTTTCCGGCAGCGACGGCGACATCGAGGTGGACGGGAAGCGGATCGAGGCGCCGTACCTTTTCAAGGTGATCGGCAAACCGCAGGATCTGGAGCCCGCGCTCAACATTCCCGGAGGTGTGGTGCAGACGTTGGAGAAGGAGCAGGCCACGGCCACGGTGGCGGCTGATGAGGAGATCGTCGTCGACGCCTTGCGACCGGCGAAGCGGCCTGACTACGCTCGGTCGTCGTCGTAGTGGGGCGGGGGCGCATGCGGACCGGCGGACCAGGGCAGAAGGTTCCGGGGGGTCGGCGCACATTCCGCATGGTGCGTGGTGGAAACTGTCTGATGGTTACGGACGTTGTGAAGATGTCCGAGTCGGCAGGTGTGTTCATTCAGGGTTCGTCCTGCCCCACGGGCGGGTCTGTTCAGGTCAAGGGGAATCGCCCGTGAAGTTGTTTGGAAAGTTGTTCGGCAGGAGTGCACGCGAGGACGGCGGTAACGCCCGGCATCGCGCACCGCGCCACGGCCAGGAGGAGCAGAGCGGCGAGCGCCCGCTCTTCCGCGACGAGGTCGGCAGCCCCGGTGGGGACAATTCGGGCGGTCACGGCGCGTCGTCTGTTGACCCCGCGAGTTCCGGCGGCATAGGTTTCGGTGGACCATCAGCCTCAAGTACGGGTGGAGGGTTTCCCCCCGGTCAGGAGGGTCCGTCCATGGCGGCCTTGCCGGTTTGTACGAGGTGCGGGCACCGCAACACCCAGGACAGTCGGTTCTGCTCCAACTGTGGCGCGCCGCTGAGGGCCGGAACGCCCGCGGAGCGTCCTTCGGAGACGACCTCGACCATCTCCATCTCAGGCCTTGAGGCGTACGAGGCGGAAGCGACCGGCCAGACGGCCGTTCCCTCGCTGTCGCCGGAGGCGCAGGCCGCGGTGGACGCGCTTCCGCTCGGCTCCGCGCTGCTGGTCGTACGTCGCGGACCCAACTCGGGCAGCCGCTTCCTGCTGGACGGCGACCTGACGACGGCCGGAAGGCACCCGCAGAGCGACATCTTCCTCGACGACGTCACGGTGTCCCGCCGGCACGTCGAGTTCCGCAGGAGCCCGGAAGGTCACTTCACGGTCTCCGATGTCGGCAGTCTCAACGGCACGTACGTCAACCGGGAGCGGATCGACGCCGTCGCGGTGTCGAACGGTGACGAGGTCCAGATCGGCAAGTACCGGCTGGTCTTCTACGCGAGCCAGCGGGGCGTGTGACCCTTCAGGGAAGGTCCATGCTGCGACCACCGACGGGCGGTGCCGGTCACGGCACCGCCCCCGCGGGTGACCGTCTGGTCAGCATCGGCATGGTGCTGAACCAGCTCAGGGACGAGTTCCCCGAGGTCACCATCTCCAAGATCCGGTTCCTGGAGGCCGAGGGCCTTGTCGAGCCCCGGCGGACGCCGTCCGGGTACCGGAAGTTCAGCCCCGAGGACGTCGAGCGCCTCGCCCAGGTCCTGCGTATGCAGCGGGACCACTATCTGCCCCTCAAGGTCATCAGGGAGCATCTCGACGCCGTGGCACGCGGTGAACGGCTCCCGCTGCCCGCGCAGGTCTCCCAGGGCCCTCAGCGGGAACTCCTCGGCTCCACGTGGGACGCGGAGCCCGAGCTGCCCACCGCCCCGAAGATCGGCCGCGCGGAGCTGCTGGCGGCCACGGAGGCGGGCGAGAGCGAGCTGGACGAGTGGGAGTCGTACGGCCTCATCGCCCCGATGGCGGAGGGCGGCTACGACTCCGAGACCGTGACCGTGGCAAAACTTGTCGCGGAACTCGGAAGATTCGGTCTGGAACCACGGCATCTGCGCGCCGTGAAAGCCGCCGCCGATCGCGAGGCCGGACTGGTCGAGCAGGTCGTCGCACCCCTGCGCCGGCACCGCAATCCGCAGACCAGGGCCCATGCCGAGGCCGCGACGAAGGAGCTGGCCGCTCTCTCGGTACGGCTCCACGCGGCACTGGTGCAGACGGCTCTCGGGGTCCGGCTGACCTGATCTTGGGGGAGTCCGACTACCCAAACCGACCGGGCACGTCCTAGGGTTGCTGTGTGAACGAGCTCGACGTCGTGGGTGTCCGGGTGGAAATGCCCTCCAACCAACCGATCGTGCTCCTGCGTGAAGTGGGAGGCGACCGGTACCTTCCCATCTGGATCGGGCCTGGGGAAGCTACCGCTATTGCCTTCGCCCAACAGGGCATGGCACCGGCCCGACCACTGACCCATGACCTCTTCAAGGATGTCCTTGAGGCAGTGGGCCAGGAACTTACGCAGGTGCGCATCACCGACCTGCGCGAAGGAGTCTTCTACGCGGAGCTGGTCTTCGCGAGCGGTGTCGAGGTGAGTGCCAGGCCGTCCGACGCCATAGCGCTGGCACTACGCACCGGCACGCCCATCTACGGCAGCGACGGGGTGCTGGACGATGCGGGTATCGCCATCCCCGACGAGCAGGAGGACGAGGTGGAGAAGTTCCGCGAATTCCTCGACCAGATCTCTCCGGAGGATTTCGGGACCAACAGCCAGTGAGCGCCGAACGGTCGATGACCGTCATACCGGACTCCGTCCGCGCATTCGAGCAGCCTTTCCCGGCGGCGAGACACGGGAAACCACTCTCAGGGTGATTATCACTCGGCGTGCCTAGCGTGGCGATCGTTGACGCACCCGGAGGGACTGCTTACCGTCGACGGGGCAGGTCAAGGACGGAGGTCGGTGTGAGAAGCAGCGGCGACGGTACGGCGAACGGCCCGTACCCGCTTCACGGCAGTACGTCCGACCCCACGACCGACACGGTCGGCTACCGGGGACCGACCGCGTGCGCGGCAGCGGGCATCACGTACCGCCAGTTGGACTACTGGGCGCGCACCGGGCTGGTGGAGCCGAGTGTGCGTCCTGCGAAGGGATCCGGCACGCAGCGGCTCTACAGCTTCCGCGATGTCGTCTTCCTCAAGATCGTGAAGCGTTTCCTGGACACCGGTGTCGCTCTTCAGAACATCCGGACGGCGGTTCAGCATCTGCGCGACCGCGGGGCCGGGGATCTGGAGCGCATGACGCTCATGAGCGACGGCGCGACGGTGTACGAGTGCTCGTCGCCGGACGAGGTCGTGGATCTTCTGCAGGGCGGTCAGGGCATCTTCGGGATCGCCGTCGGCGTGGTGTGGCGGGACGTCGAAGCGGCGCTCTCGCAGCTGCACGGGGAGCGCGTCGACACCGGCGAGACCCTGATCGGCCACAACCCCGCCGACGAACTCGCCCGCCGACGCCGTGACCGGGCCGTCTGAGCGGGCGGTCCAGGCTCGGGTCCTGCTTCTGCTTCTCGTTCTGGTTCAGGGCGATTGTCAGTGCCGTAGGGGAGCATCGGTGGGGTGAGACCCGCGCCGACCATCCTGCATCTCGACATGGATGCCTTCTTCGCCGCCGCCGAGCAGGCGGCGAAGCCGAGCCTGCGTGGAAAGCCGGTCGTCGTCGGGGGTCTCGGCCCGCGTGGGGTCGTCTCGACGGCGTCGTACGAGGCGCGGCGGTTCGGGATCCACTCGGCCATGCCGATGGCGCAGGCGCGCCGGCTCGCGCCGAACGCGGCGTATCTGGTGCCGCGCTTCGCGCTCTACCGCACGGTCAGCGAGCAGGTGATGGAGCTGCTGGGCCGGCTGTCACCGCTGGTGGAGCCGCTGAGCCTGGACGAGGCGTTCGTCGATCTGGAGGCCGGTGGCTCGGCTTTCGACTCGGCGTCCGCGCGTGCGACGGGTGAGCGGCTGCGGCGGGACATCAGGGCGGTGACCGGTCTGACCGGCTCGGTGGGGCTCGCCGGATCCAAGATGCTCGCGAAGATCGCCTCCGAGCAGGCGAAACCCGACGGTCTGGTGCTCATGGAGCCGGGCACCGAGCGCGAGCTGCTGGGGCCGATGAGCGTACGGACGCTGCCCGGGGTCGGGCCCGCCACCGGTGAGCATCTGCGCCGGGCCGGGATGACCACCGTCGCCGATCTGACGGAGGCCGGGGAGGACGAGCTGGTACGGCTCGTCGGGAAGGCGCACGGCACGTCGCTGTACCGGATGGCGTCGGGGCACGACGACCGTCCTGTGGTGGCCGAGCGGGAGACCAAGTCCGTCTCCGTCGAGGACACCTTCGACGTCGATCTGCACGACCGGGTGCGGGTCAGGACGGAGGTGGACCGGCTGGCGGAGCGGTGTGTGCGACGGCTCCGGGAGTCGGGGCACTCCGGCCGGACCATCGTCCTCAAGGTGCGGCGGTACGACTTCTCGACGCTCACCCGCTCCGAGACGCTGCGCGGGCCGACGGACGACCCGGGCGTGGTGCGGGAGGCCGCGGGGAGGCTGCTGGAGTCCCTGGACACCACGGGTGGGGTGCGGCTGCTGGGGGTGGGGGTGACGGGGCTGGCCGACTACACGCAGGAGGACCTGTTCGCGCAGGCGGCGGCGGACGCGGAGACCGCGACCGCGGTGGCGGTCGTGGTCGTGGCGGACGAGCCGGACGTCGCCGCGGCGGCGGACGAGCCTCCTGAGCAGCCGGTGCCGGTGCCGGAGCCCGGGGCTGACGCGGTGGCCGAGCGCCACTGGCCGGCGGGCCACGACGTGCGCCATGCGGAGTTCGGCGCGGGGTGGGTGCAGGGCAGTGGCGTGGGGCGGGTCACCGTACGGTTCGAGGAGCCCACCCAGGCCGTTCCGGGCCGGGTGCGCACGTTCCGTACGGACGATCCCGACCTGGAGCTGTCGGAACCGCTGCCTTTGGTGGCGACACCACCGGATCGGGCGCCCCGGCAGCGGGGCTGAGAAAGGGCGCGGTACTACTCGGGGGAGTCGTCCCGGCCCGCCACCCGGCCGAAGTCACGGTCGGCCGGGCGCGCCGGGCGTTCCGGGGCCGCCGGTTCCGGTAGGGCCAGTTGGTAGTGGTGGTAGAGCTGGATCTCCTGGTCGGGGGAGAGATGGCGGCCGACACCGAAGTCGGGGGCGTCCTTGATCAGGCCGCGCTCGTACGGGACGTGCAGGGACTCGTTGCGGTAGGTGCTGGGGGCCAGGGGCACGAACGCGTCCCGGCTGAACAGCCCGGTCCGTACCGCCGCCCACTCCGGCACGCCCGTGGCGTCGTCCAGATACACCTCGTCGACGGTGCCGATCTTGTGCCCGTCGCGGTCGTACGCCTTGCGGCCGATCAGGCTGCGCGGATCGATGTCGGTCTGCACGGTCCCTCCAACTGGTCGCACATGCTCCCTCACCCTACGAAAGGGCACATCGGGGGTATCGGCCACTCGAAGTCCGTGCCGAGAGCTCGCTGGTAGGCTGGTCAGTGGCTGTCGACCCCGTGCGGGAGAGCCGTCCGGTGAGACTGCCGGAGGCGCCGAAGGAGCAAATCCTCCCCGGAAACTCTCAGGCCCCCGTACCGCATGGACGAGGTCACTCTGGAAAGCAGAGCAGGTGTCGGACGGCATCCGCTCTCACCGACGGTGAAAGCCGGCCCGCCTCGCGGCGGACCGGTGAAACTCTCAGGTTGATGTGACAGAGGGGGAGGCCGTCCGGGCACCCGTGTATCGGTGCCCCTCGCAGGTCGCGCCAGACCAGGAGGCCTCCCGAATGACAGCCCACCGCACACCGCTCTCGCAGCTTGAGCGAGGCACACCCTTCGAGCGGCGCCACGTCGGCCCCGACGCCGCCGCGCAGGCGAAGATGCTCGCGCAGGTCGGCTACGGCTCGCTCGACGAGCTGACCGCCGCCGCGGTGCCCGACGTGATCAAGAGCGCCGAGGCCCTGCGGCTGCCCGCCGCGCGCACCGAGGCCGAGGTGCTGGCAGAGCTGCGCAGCCTCGCGGACCGCAACCAGGTCCTCGCCCCGATGATCGGCCTCGGCTACTACGGCACGTTCACCCCGCCGGTGATCCTCCGCAACGTGATGGAGAACCCGGCCTGGTACACCGCGTACACGCCGTACCAGCCCGAGATCTCCCAGGGGCGCCTGGAGGCGCTGCTCAACTTCCAGACCGTCGTCGCCGATCTCACCGGCCTGCCGACGTCCGGCGCCTCCCTGCTGGACGAGGGCACGGCCGCCGCCGAGGCCATGGCGCTCGCCCGACGGGTCGGCAAGGTGAAGGGCGGCGTCTTCCTGGTCGACGCCGACGCGCTGCCGCAGACCGTCGCCGTCATCCGCACCCGGGCCGAACCGGCCGGCGTCGACGTCGTCGTCGCCGACCTGGCCGACGGGATCCCGGCCGAGGCCGCCGAGCGCGGCGTCTTCGGCGTACTGCTCCAGTACCCGGGCGCCTCCGGAGCCGTACGGGACCTCAGGCCCGTCATCGAGCAGGCGCACGAACTCGGCGCGATCGTCACCGTCGCCGCCGACCTGCTGGCCCTCACGCTGCTCACCTCGCCCGGTGAGCTGGGCGCGGACATCGCCGTCGGCACCACCCAGCGGTTCGGCGTCCCCATGGGCTTCGGCGGACCGCACGCCGGATTCATGGCCGTACGCGAGAAGTTCGCCCGCAGCCTGCCCGGACGGCTCGTCGGCGTCTCCGTGGACGCGGACGGCAACAAGGCGTACCGGTTGGCGCTGCAGACTCGCGAGCAGCACATCCGGCGCGAGAAGGCCACCAGCAACATCTGTACCGCACAGGTGCTGCTCGCCGTGATGGCCGGGATGTACGCGGTCTACCACGGCCCCGACGGACTGCGCGCGATCGCCGAGCGCACCCACCGCTACGCGACCGTCCTCGCCGACGGCCTGCGCGCCGGCGGCGTCGAGATCGTGCACGAGGCCTACTTCGACACGCTGACCGTACGGGTCCCGGGCCGCGCCGCCCAGGTCGTGGCCGCCGCCCGCGAGGGCGGGGTCAACCTCCGCCTCGTCGACGCCGACCTCGTCTCGCTCGCCTGCGACGAGACCACCGGGCGCGCCCAGCTCGCCGCCGTCTGGACCGCCTTCGGCGTCAAGGGCGACATCGAGGCCCTGGACGCCGCGTCCCGCGACGCGCTGCCGGACGCCCTGCTGCGCACCGACAGCTACCTCACGCACCCGGTCTTCCACCAGTACCGTTCCGAGACCGCGATGCTGCGCTATCTGCGCAGGCTCGCCGACCGCGACTACGCGCTGGACCGCGGCATGATCCCCCTCGGCTCCTGCACCATGAAGCTCAACGCCACCACCGAGATGGAGCCGGTGACCTGGCCGGAGTTCGCCGCGCTGCACCCCTTCGCGCCGGCCGACCAGGCGCAGGGCTATCTCACGCTGATCCGCGAGCTGGAGGAGCGCCTGGCGGAGGTCACCGGCTACGACGCGGTGTCCCTTCAGCCCAACGCCGGCTCCCAGGGCGAACTCGCCGGGCTGCTCGCCGTACGGGCGTACCACCGCGCCAACGGCGACACCGGCCGCACCGTCTGCCTCATCCCGTCGTCCGCGCACGGCACGAACGCCGCCAGCGCGGTCATGGCCGGCATGAAGGTCGTCGTCGTGAAGACCCGCGAGGACGGCGACGTCGACGTCGACGACCTGCACGCCAAGATCGAGCGGTACGGCGACGAACTGGCCGTCCTGATGGTCACCTACCCGTCCACGCACGGCGTGTTCGAGGAGCACATCACCGACATCTGCGCGGCCGTGCACGACGCCGGCGGTCAGGTGTACGTCGACGGCGCGAACCTCAACGCGCTGGTGGGACTGGCGAAGCCGGGCCGGTTCGGCTCGGACGTGTCGCACCTGAATCTGCACAAGACCTTCTGCATCCCGCACGGCGGCGGCGGTCCCGGTGTCGGCCCGGTCGGCGTACGCGCCCACCTCGCCCCGTACCTGCCCAACCACCCGCTCCAGCCCGCCGCCGGCCCCGAGACGGGCGTCGGACCGATCTCGGCGGCCCCCTGGGGCTCGGCGGGGATCCTGCCGATCTCCTGGGCCTACGTCCGGCTGATGGGCGGCGAGGGGCTGAAGCGCGCCACGCAGGTCGCCGTACTGGCCGCCAACTACATCGCCAAGCGTCTGGAGCCGCACTTCCCGGTCCTGTATGCGGGTCCGCACGGGCTCGTCGCGCACGAGTGCATCGTGGATCTGCGCCCGCTGTCGAAGGAGACCGGCGTCAGCGTCGACGACATCGCCAAGCGCCTCATCGACTACGGGTTCCACGCGCCGACGATGTCGTTCCCGGTGGCCGGCACGTTGATGATCGAGCCCACCGAGAGCGAGGACCTCACCGAACTGGACCGGTTCTGCGAGACGATGATCGCGATCCGCGCCGAGATCGAGAAGGTCGCGTCGGGCCACTGGCCGGCGGACGACAACCCGCTGCGCAACGCTCCGCACACGGCCGCCGCGCTGGGCGGGGAGTGGGAGCACGCGTACAGCCGTCAGGAGGCGGTCTTCCCGGCCGGGGTCTCGGCGGCCGACAAGTACTGGCCGCCGGTCCGCCGGATCGACGGGGCGTTCGGCGACCGCAATCTCGTGTGCTCGTGCCCGCCGCTGGACGAGTACGACAACTGACGGACGGCGTACGGCCGCGGGGCCGGGGGGTACGTGGACGGACCGCGTACCCCGCTCGGTCGGCGCGCTCGGGGCCACCTGTGGGTCGGGGCCGGTGCGGAGTGAACTCTCCGGGCCGGCCCCCTTCGTACGGGCGGCGTCAGGCCGCTGTCATCACCTGCTCGCTCCCGGACGGCCGGTGCGGAGCGATGATCTGGCCGTCGGGCAGCAGCTCACCGGTGTCCTCGAAGAGCAGGACGCCGTTGCACAGCAGGCTCCAGCCCTGTTCCGGGTGGTGAGCCGCGAGATGGGCGGCTTCCCGGTCGGCTGAGTCGGCTGTCGGGCAGGCTGGCTGGTGCTGGCACATGGGTAGGTTCTCTCGCTGCGTCGTGGTGAGTGTCCTGCGGCTCGATGTGTTCATGGCCGCCCCCCGGTTTCTATTGGTCCGTACCCCAGTGTTGCCCCACGGGCGTCGATCCGCAGGGATTTCGCGGCAGCGCTTGTCTCTGCTTAAGGACGTGTCACCCGCCCGGACGGTTCAGCCCAACTTGGCTGTCCCTTTGGGTGGTTCGGGGTGGCCCGTCCGGACTAGTCAACTGGTCCTGATGACCAGCACAGAGCCCCGTGACCGGTGAGGGGTCACGGGGCAGTCTATGGCGCGTGGGGCGGTCGGGAGACGGTCCGGACGTCGGCGTTCCGAGGACGGGCCGCCGGGCGGCGCTCAGGCGGTGGTACTCAGCAGCGGTGCGGACGTGGCGGTGGGGGGCGCCGAGAGCCCCGAGGTCAGGCGCAGACCCATCATCGGAAGCAGGTCGGCGACCCGGTGCGGCCGGTGGGCCACGATGCCCGGAGGGGCGGGAGCGAGCGGGATCAGGAGGTCGGCCGGGGCGGGAGCGCCGACCGAGGCGTCCGCCTCGGTGTCCTGATGCAGCCAGAGCGTGAGCATGTACAGGCCCGGCACCGAGAGCAGCCGTGGCTGGTACGGCGACTTCAGCGTCTCGGCCTGGCGCACCGCGCGTTCCGTGGCGGAGATGTAGGGGCCCTCGAAGAAGCGGGAGAACGCCCAGCCGTCCGGGGTGAGCATCGTGTCGGCCGCCGCGACGGCGCGTTCGCCGCTGCGGATCAGGAAGCGCCAGCCGGCCAGCCGGGTCTGTGGCGCGTCGCTGCTGGGGGCGATCTGTTCCAGTACGTGTACCGGAAGGGGCAGTTCGGGGCTCAGCGGTCCCTGGACGGACCGGAGAGCGGGTGTACGGGCCTCGCGCACGGCGGTGGGAGAACCGAGTGCCGCGAGGACGCTGCGCAGGGCGGGCGCTGGAGCCAGGGGGACATGCAGCGGCATGGTGGGTTGCCTCTCGCTCAGTAGGCACAGTGAAGCGTAGGTGGTGCGGAGTTCGGGTGCGGACGGCACTGTCGGCACGTGGTCACACGTGGTCAGAGGAGGGCCCAGGCCATGGCCGGGCTCCGACTCTCTGCCTCGTTCGCACAGAGTTTATACGATACGTGTTCACAGAATGTTTCTTCTAGCTGTCGCCCGTATTGCGTACAAGGGGGTATCCGGTCCATCTCGTACGGAATCGGCGTCGAAGAACGGTGAGATGAACGGCGAACGCAGGCTTGTGGCCTGGGGTGATTCGGCTGGAGCGGTAGGCCGAAACTCGTCGGCGTTTTTCACGACCGGGCGGACAGTGAAATTGCTCACTGCCCCATGCCGAAGGAATGTGCCGCTAGGTCGTTCTGTCCACTCTACCGGGCGCGGCACGCAAACGGGGCGTTATGGATCACTCAGTCTGGGCACTATCGATCGTGAAGCGATGCCCGGTGCCGCCGGGAGGGCGAGGCGAAGGAGGGATCCTCCGATGGGGGAGAAGGTCGAATCGGGCGGTAGCGGTGTGTCCGATCGGCAGAAATACCGCAGGAAGCTCCAGCAGTGCCTCGCGGTGCTGGGGCGGCTCCTGGGGGAGAAGCGGTTCGACCGGCCCCGGAATCTGATGGGTCTGGAGATCGAGCTGAATCTCGCCGGCTCCGACGGGATGCCCCGCATGATGAATGCGGAAGTTCTTGAACGGATCGCGAGTCGTGATTTCCAGACAGAACTCGGAATGTTCAATCTGGAAGTAAATATCGCCCCCCATCGGCTTGGCGGACGCGTTCTCGACCAGCTTGCCGAGGAACTGCGAACGGGTCTCGGATATGCCCATCGCAAAGCGAATGAGGTCGACGCCGGGATCGTGATGATCGGTATTCTGCCGACTCTCTCGCTCGACGACGTCGTCTCGACGAACCTCTCGGACGCGGACCGCTACACACTTCTCAACGACGAGATGGTGGCCGCGCGGGGCGAGGATTTCGCCCTCGACATCGAGGGGGTCGAGCGGCTCACCTGCAGTTCACCGTCGATCGCGCCCGAAGCCGCCTGTACGTCCGTGCAATTGCACCTCCAGGTCACGCCCGACCGCTTCGCCGACGTGTGGAACGCGGCGCAGTGCGTCGCCGCCGTACAGATCGCCGTCGGCGCCAACGCCCCTTTCCTCTTCGGAAAGGAGCTGTGGCGCGAGTCCCGGCCGCCGCTCTTCCTCCAGGCGACCGACACCCGGCCGCCGGAGCTCCAGGCGCAGGGAGTACGGCCCCGGACCTGGTTCGGGGAGCGCTGGATCGAGTCCGCCTATGACCTGTTCGAGGAGAATCTGCGCTATTTCCCGCCGCTGCTGCCGATGACGGACGACGAGGATCCGCTCCAGGTCCTGGAGGAGGGCGGTACGCCGCGCCTCGCGGAGCTGGTGCTCCACAACGGCACCGTCTACCGGTGGAACAGGCCCGTGTACGACGTCGCCGACGGACAGCCCCATCTGCGGGTCGAGAACCGGGTGCTGCCCGCCGGGCCGACCGTCACCGATGTCGTCGCCAACGCCGCCTTCTACTACGGTCTCGTGCGCGCGCTCGCCGAGGAGGCCAGGCCCGTCTGGACCCGGCTGCCGTTCGCCACCGCCGAGCGCAACTTCGAGACCGCGTGCCGCGACGGCATCGAGGCGCGGCTCCGCTGGCCGCGCAACGGCCGGGCCGGCAACGGCGTCGCCGAGGTGTCGGCGGTCCGGCTCGTCCTCGACGAACTGCTGCCGCTCGCCGCGGCCGGGCTCGACGCGTGGAACGTGGAGCCGGCCGACCGCGACTTCTACCTCGGGGTGATCGAGGGGCGCTGCGAGCGCCGGGTGAACGGGGCCTCGTGGCAGGTGGACACCTTCCACCGGGCCCAGGAGGCGGGGCTCCGCCGGGAGGCGGCGCTCGCCGCCACGACCCGCCGCTACGCCGAGCTGATGCACCAGGGGGAGCCGGTGCACACCTGGCCGGTCGGCTTCCCGGCGCCGTCGCGGATGCCGGACCTGACCGTCTGAACAACGAGCGCGGGGGATGCCGGCGGGCTTCCTGCGGGCTTTCTGCGGGCTTCGGTGGAGTTCTAGCGCTCGCCTCCGCCCACCGACATGATCGCCTTGATCATCACCGCCTGTATGTCGGCCGGGTCACTCACCTCGTAACCCGCGCCGCCGGTGATCCTCGCGATCTCGTTCACCTCGTCACGGTTCGCCCCCGGCCCGACGGCGATCGCGATCAGCGGGACCGGGCGCCGGGGGTCGGCGAGCTTCCGCAGCTCGTCCACCAGGGCCGTGCGCGCCGCGCCGTCGGTGTCCGGTCCGCCGGTGAGCAGGATGACCGCGTTGCACTTGCCGCTCACGTACGACGACTGGGCCTCTTTGAAGGCGGCCAGCGTCGTGTCGTACATACCGGTGGCCGCGGCCGAGCCCGTCCCCACGGGAGCCAGCGCGGAGACGGCGTCCGAGAGGCTTTCGCGGTGGGTGGCGCCGTCCTTGGCGCGCTCGCCCAGCGGCGCCGTCTCGGCCAGCTTGCGGAAGTCCTTGCCGCCGTCGAGACCGGCGGCGAAGTCCCAGAGGCCGACCTCGTCCTCCGGGGTGAACTGCGCCAGCGTCTGGAGCATCGAAGCCTTCGTGACATCCATCCGGGACTCACCGGTGCGCCCCGGCACGGGCTGTGCCATCGAGCCCGAGGTGTCGACGACGACGGTCAGCCGGGCGTCCTGCACGGTGACCGTCCACATGCCGAGCGTCTCCTCGACCATGTCCGTGGCCGGCGGCTGCGCCTTCGTCAGGGCGTACGGCTGCGGCGCACGGCCACCGGATGCCCGGACCAGGTCGTCCGACACCGCCGAGTGGGCCGTACGGAAGCCGTGCTCCGCCATGGTGCGCTGGGCCCCCTTCTCGTTGAGGAGGGATATGAACCGCATCGCGGCGCGGCTCTCGTCCGTGGTCAGCTCGGGCTCGTCGACGAGGTTCAGCGGGTAGTCCAGGACCGGGGCCGCGTCCGTCGGATAGAACAGCTGCAGGTTCAGGGCGCCGCTGTCGGCGGAGTTGTGGGTGAAGGCGGCCTGTTCGGTGAGGAAGACCGCCTCGTTGCCCTTGGCGCTGTCCGACCCGCCCCGTGCCAGGGACCGGACCACCTCGTCGTCGGAGCCGGACGCACGCGCGGCCAGCGCCTCGGCGGTCGCGGCGATCCGCGCGTCACTGTCCGGGTCCGCCTTCCGTGTGGACCCGACGACGCTGGTGAACGCGAGCAGCCCGGTGGCGCTGCGCGCCGGATCGGCCGCTCCGAGCCGTACCGCGTCCTTGCCGGAGGTGGCCGCCGTCAGCTCGGCCCAGGTGTACGTCTTCTCGGGCCAGCCGAGCCTTGTGCCGGCGGAGGGGATCACGGCCAGGGCGACCGGTGTGGTCGCCGCGTTGCCCGCGGGAGTCAGCGCGATGCCGTCGTCGGCGTCCAGCGCGCGCTCGACCCAGACGTCGGAGTCGGGCAGCCAGACCTCGTACTCCGGGGCTGCCGTGGCGGTGGCGAGGTCGTCGGCGATCTCGTGGTTCTCACGGGCCTCGACCCGGACGTCGACGCAGCGGCCGTCGGAGGTGACGTTGTCACGCCGGGCGCTGTCGGCGACGGCCGCCACGGCGGGGGCGATGTCCGGCGAGGCGGCCAGATCGATCCGCACGGCGGAGCCCGTACAGCCGTCGGCGAAGGACAGCAGACCGCTCCGCGCCGCGATGCCGGTCCCCGCGGCCAGGCTCAGGACGAGTGCCGTGGCGATCAGGACGTTGCGACGGCGCGGACGACGGCCCCTGGTGCTGTCCGTCGCTTCGTCGTCGGGCAAGCTGTGACGTTCCATGGCGGTGGTGCCCCTCCTTGACCTGAACAAGGAAAATGGGGGGAATCTCGGCCAGCTGAATGACGCCCGCCCCCCGGCCTGTCGCGCGCGATCTTCGTACCCGCATTCGAGACCCTAGCGGGACGGGAAGGGGCTTGAGGCGCGATTAGTCAACTGGAGGCAGCTGTGCAGTCGGAGCCGGGCCGCGTGGCCGATTCTCTTCCCCAAGAGGCCCTGTCGCGCAGGATGTTGCGCTCCGAGGTGCTGATCGTCCTGGCGCTCTCGCTGGGGGCGAGCGGGGTGTCGGCGCTGATCAGCTTTATCGGGTCGGTCACCAGGCCGGGCGGTCTCAGTGATCAGGCGGCCACGCTCAACGGTTCGCACGCGCCGGGGCGGCCATGGCTGGATCTGGCCTGGCAACTGTTCGGCATCGCCAGCTCACTGGTGCCCGTGGTACTGGTGGCGCACCTGTTGCTCCGAGAGGGCAGCGGACTCCGCGATCTGGGGTTCGACCGGCGCCGCCCGTGGCCCGATCTCGGCCGCGGAGCGCTGATCGCCGCCGGCATCGGCAGCGCCGGACTCGCCTTCTACATCGCCTCACGCGCGGCCGGGTTCAACCTGACCGTGGTGCCGGAATCGCTGCCCGAGGTGTGGTGGAAGTACCCGGTACTGATCCTGTCCGCGGTGCAGAACTCCGTACTCGAAGAGGTCATCGTCGTCGGGTATCTGCTGCGCAGACTGGGGCAGTTGGGGTGGACACCGATGGCCGCCCTGGTGGCCAGTTCGGTGCTGCGCGGGTCGTACCACCTGTACCAGGGCATCGGCGGCTTCATCGGGAACATGGTGATGGGCGTGGTGTTCGTGCTGGCCTACCGGCGCTGGGGGCGGGTCGGGCCGCTGGTGGTGGCGCACGCGCTGCTCGACATCGTGGCGTTCGTCGGATACGCGCTGCTCGCCGGGCATGTGAGCTGGCTGCCCACGCCGTAGGTCCAGCGCCGGAAGCGGCGTTGGCGGTGGTCTCAGGGGGTCGCGAGGAGTTCGCCGTCGATGACCGTGACCGCGTGACCCGTCAGGAGCGTCCGCTCGCCGCGCAGTGAGGTACGGACGAGGCCGGTGCGGGCGGAGCCCTGGAGGCCGGTCAGTTCGGTGCGGCCGAGCCGCGCCGACCAGAACGGGGCGAGCGCCGTGTGCGCGCTGCCCGTGACCGGGTCCTCGTCGATGCCGACGCCGGGGAAGAAGCCGCGCGACACGAAGTCGTAGCCGCTGTCCGGGTCCTCGGCCGCCGCGGTGACGACGATGCCGCGCCGGGAGAGGGCGGCGAGCGACCGGAGGTCCGGGGTCAGCTCCCGTACGGTCCGCTCGTCGGCCAGTTCCACCACCAGGTCCCCGATGTGCGCCGCGGTGTCGTGAACCGAGACCGGGACGGCGCCCAGCGCCGCCGCGATCGCGTCCGGGACCGTGACGGGCGTCAGCGGTGACGTCGGGAAGTCGAGCGTCAGACCGCCGTCCTCGTGCGCCGTCGCGCCGAGGACGCCGCAGCGTGCCGCGAAGCGGATGGTGCCGGTCGCGAGGCCGTCGGTGCGCAGGACATGGGCGGTGGCGAGTGTGGCGTGCCCGCACATGTCGACCTCGGTTCCCGGGGTGAACCAGCGCAGGGCCCAGTCCGCCTCGCCGCCCGGCGGCAGGGGGTGGGCGAAGGCCGTCTCCGAGAGGTTCACCTCCGTGGCGACCCGCTGGAGCCACGTGTCGTCGGGGAACGGGCCGGACTCCAGGATCAGCACCCCCGCGGGATTGCCGGCGAAGGGGCGGTCGGTGAACGTGTCGACGATTCGGATTCGCATGCCCCTGACCGTAGGAGAGGGCGGAAGCCGCAGTCCAAGGCCAATTCGGGACGGCTGACTCGTCTCAGTGAAGTTTGACCCCGGTGGACGACCCACGAAAAGAACGTCTGTCTACGACACCGTCTCTGGATTGGTGACGGATGCGCGGGGGCTGATGATCAGATCGACATCAGCATTCTGCACAGCACCATCAGGGCTCAGCGTCACCACCGGAACCTCATCCCCCGCCACGGTCGGCGCCGGGTCAGGGACGCCTTCTCCGGCGCAAGATCAGCCTTTATCGGCTTGGTCGAAGATCGCTCTGCCGATCCCTTCGGGGTCATCGCTGAGGCGCAGCTCCACCTACGTGACGTTGGTGGCCAGCCGGCTCCGCCATCTACGACCCTCGGCATCCTCTTCCATCCTCAGATCGTCACCCTTGCCGGACTTCTGGCCAACGGGGAGTGGGTCCGGAGAGCCATTCGGTCCGGACACGTCGGTTGGTTGGCTGGAGAGGTCACGCGCCGCGGCATCTTGGTGGGCTACTGGACCAAGGAGGCCGACCCTCTCTTCCAATGGGTCGAGGCCCACCTGCTCCACCGCAAGTTCATGGACTTCTATGGCTACAGGCTCTACGACGTCTTCTTCCCGGAGGAGACCGTCGGAATGCCTCCACGACCGAGGCCTCTTGGTCAGCCTTCACCTGCGGTGCCTGCCGATGCCGGTCACAGTCCGGGACCGTCGTAATACCCAGGACGAGCCAGGAGGACTGAGCTGAAGTAGTAGCCCTGCTCCTCATCGGGATCATCATCCGCCGCGAAGGGACGCCAGAAACTCAGCAGCAGGTCCGGGGCCACGAAAGACGCTGGGTCCTCTTCATCCACGAGGAACGTTGTCTGCTCGCGCATGCGGCGAACGACCTCGCGTGCCGGCAGCCCGAAGACGTCAACATCGCGGAACCGCACGCTGTCGCTTGGGTCCGACGGACGTCCCAACTCGACTGCCTCCAGCAGGCCGCGAGTGCAGCTGATGCTGATCATCAAGCCGCTCGGCCGGAAGACGTGTTGCCCAGGCCGGTCCGAGTCGGACATCACTGACGGGTCACGCAGGGACAGCAGTGCTGCGTCTGCCTCCTGGCGCGGCATGCCGATCACCAGAGAGCCGACACCTCTGGGCGGGACGAGCTCAAGGTCCATACAGACATGATCGCAAAGGGGCCTTCGCAGGCCAGCCCCGGCTGCCCGTCGCCCTCCCTGCGATTGCCACTCCTACAGCACGGCGACGCATGACTTCAGATCGACGGCCAGGAAGACCAGGTGGGTGCCTTCGGCGGCATCGACTCGTCCCAAGGAAACTGGGTCATCACCCGCACGTCGAAGAGCCGGCAACCCCTGCTCGAAGTCCATGCAGGTGGAGACGCCGTCCTCCGCCATGCATTCAGCCCGCCATGCCCAGACATCGAGGTACCGGCGAGCCGACAGCGGCGATTCTGCCCACACTTTGAAATCTGCCCCGGCCTGCAAGGCCTTGGCAACCCCATGGGCGGCACCGGTCGCATGTCGTTCGAGGGCAGCAGCCAGGTCTTCGCGATTCACGACATGCAGTATGGCGCCCCATGGGAGCCCGCCGCCGCCGGACCAGACCATCGAGAGCGGCACCAGATCCCTCGTGACACAAGGCGGCCGGGCCTGTCTGGTCAAACTTCGATGAGACGAACCAGACGGTCGTCAATCTTCGGTGAGACCGGTGAATCTTCGCTGAGACAGGACAACGGCCGGCCCCGAAGGGTGTTGCCAAACGAACTGTTCCGATATATCGTTGACGCATCGCGATAGATTCGCGACTGATCATCGATGGAAGGAGCGTAGCGATGCGTTCACATGGACACGAACACGATCACGGACATGGGCAGTGCGGGCCCGGCCATCGAGGCCGGGGCGACTCCGAGGGGCGGCGCGGGGCCTTCGGGCCGTTCGGGCCGAACTTCGGACCGCCGTTCGGCGGGCCCTTCGGAGGCGGCGGCCGAGGCCGCGGCGGAGGCAGGGGCAGGGCACGGCGCGGCGATGTACGCGCGTCGATCCTGGCGCTGCTGAAGGACCGGCCGATGCACGGTTACGAGATGATCCAGGAGATCGGCGAGCGCAGCGGGGGCGCCTGGCGTCCCAGCCCCGGCTCGGTCTATCCGACCCTCCAGTTGCTGGAGGACGAGGGTCTCATCGTCAGCCGGAGCGAGGGCGGGAAGAACCTCTTCACGCTGACCGACGCCGGTCGCGCCGAGGCCGAATCCGGGCCCGACGCGCCGTGGGAAGAGGCCGGGCGTGGTGTCGACTGGGACACGATGAACGAGATCCGGCAGGCCGGCTTCGGTCTGATGGAGGCGTTCGGACAGGTCTGGAAGACCGGCACCGCCGACCAGCGTCAGAAGGCTCTCGCCGTCATCAACGACGCCCGCAAGAAGCTCTATCTGATCCTCGCCGACGACGACTCGGCGCCGAAGACCGACTGAGGCGAACCGACTGACGGTGGGGGCGTACGGCCATGAGTGCCGTACGGGAGCGGGGCCTCGTGGCGATCATCGAGATCGTCACGAGGCCCCTTCGTCATGACCGGGCCGCCGGCAGGAGCTGCCAGAACTCCGCCGAGTCGAAACGGTCGCTCGCCCGGGGGTGCGGCCCCTCGTCGTGGCAGTGGAACGCGGCCCAGAAGACATCGCCGCGCAGGGCGTCGGCGGGGGCGTACACGCGGTACACGTACTGCTGTCCGTCCACGGCGAGCAGGGCGACCATCCAGCACATCGGATCTGCTCCCGCGGTCTCGTCGCGACATCGTTGTACCAATGGGACGAGTGGCCCCGCGCGACGGTTGCGTGAGAGGCGTGAGGCAAGAGGGCGCGCGCCCCTGCCCCGTGTTGAAGCCGGATCTCATTCGTAAGGAGGAGAGGTCGCACATCTGTGCACGACTTCGGTGGGATGCTCGAATGCTCCCCACCGGGGATGTCCACCCGTCGGCCGGGTGATGAGGTGAGAGGGTGCAGAGCCCTACCCCGTGGTTGCCCGAACAGTCCGATTCGACCGTTGTCTCCGCCGTATCGATCCGCGCGGACATCGACGACGGACTCTCCGCCGAGCTCGCGGCCGTCGTGTCGGGTGCGCGCAGGAGGGCGCACCGCGACGGTGACCGGCAGATCGACACCGCCCATCTCCTCCACTCGCTCCTGGAGTCGGATTCCGAGGTGCGCGCCGCGTTCGACGGTGGGCCGCAGGTCGCCCGCGTTCTCGGCTATCTCGTCCAGCGGAGCATCGGCTACGGGCTGCGCTGGCAGGGGACGGTGGAGGAATCGGGTTCGGTCCCGATCGTGTCGGCGCCCGGAGTTCCCGGCTGGTCGCCGTCGGCCGTCACCGTCATGGAGGGCACCGTCGAACGCGCCCGGCGGCGCGGCGAGCCACGGGCCGGCGGCCTCGATCTGCTGACCGCGCTCGCGTCCGACCACGCCTGCCGTGCGGTCGAGGTGCTTGAGCGGGCCGGAGTGGACGCGCGCGTACTGACCAGCCGTATCGCGGACGCGTCTCACGGAGTGTGACCGCTGTCGATCCTGGAGTCACGGCCCGTCTCGACAGGCGTAAAAGTGCTGAAGCTCCTGACGTCGACTGACATGATGTGTCCATGCACGCGTCTCAGGGGAGAAGCGTCGGCCTGGGACTCGCGCTCTTGTCGGCCTTCGCGTTCGGTGGATCAGGTGTCGCGGCCAAGCCGCTGATCGAGGCGGGGCTCGACCCACTCCATGTGGTCTGGCTCCGGGTCGCGGGAGCCGCGCTGGTGATGCTGCCTCTCGCCTGGCGCCACCGGGATCTGGTCCGCCGCAGGCCCGCGTTGCTGGCGGGCTTCGGGCTGTTCGCCGTCGCGGGCGTGCAGGCCTTCTACTTCGCCTCGCTCTCCCGAATCCCCGTCGGTGTCGCGCTGCTCGTCGAATATCTGGCGCCGGCGCTCGTCCTGCTCTGGGTGCGCTTCGTCCGGCGCAGGCCCGTCACCCGCGCCGCGGCTGTCGGTGTCGTCCTGGCCGTCGGCGGACTCGCCTGTGTGGTCGAGGTGTGGGCCGGGCTCTCCTTCGACGTGATCGGCCTGCTGCTGGCGCTCTGCGCGGCCTGCTGCCAGGTCGGCTACTTCCTCCTCTCCGACCAGGGCGGCGACCCGACGGATCCGGCCGAGGCCGTGGATCCGCTGGGCGTCATCGCCTACGGGCTGCTCATCGGCACGCTCGTCCTCACCGTCGTCGCCCGGCCGTGGGGCATGGACTGGTCGCTGCTGGCGGGCGGAGTCGACATGGGCGAGTCGCACGTCGCCGCGCCGCTGCTGCTCGGCTGGATCGTGCTGGTGGCCACCGTGCTCGCGTACGGCACGGGCGTGGTCAGCGTACGAAGGCTCTCGCCGCAGGTGGCCGGGGTCGTCGCCTGTCTGGAAGCGGTCATCGCGACCGTGCTGGCGTGGGTCCTGCTGGGCGAGCACCTTTCGGCGCCGCAGATCCTGGGCGGATTCGTGGTGCTCGTCGGTGCGTTCATCGCCCAGACGTCCACGACGACGGCGCGGGCCGGGGGAGTGGGCGACACGGAGTTGTTGGGCGCCGAGGCGGGCGATGTGGCTGAAGTGGTCGGCGAGGAGGACGGGTTGTCCGCCGGCCGGACGGCGACATAGGCTGCCGATCATGCGATTGACCGTACTTCCGCCTCCCGCCGTCTGACCGCGGGCGGCCATCCGCTGACGAAGACCGGGCTCGGGCAGTCCCCGAGCGGCTCGTCGCTGCCCGCGAGACGCAGTGAGCGACCACCAACCCGTTCTTCACACGGAGAAGTCACGTGTCGATTTCCGCGATTCCAGCTGCTCCCGGCCTGTCGGTCGGGCGCAGCCTCTTCTATCTCGTCGTCGCCGGTGTCGCCTGGGGGACCGCCGGCGCCGCCGCCTCGCTGGTCTACCGCGTCAGCGACATCGGTCCGCTCTCCCTCTCCTTCTGGCGCTGTGTCGGCGGGCTCGTGCTGCTGCTCGGCGCACTGGCGCTGCGCCGCGGGCGCGTCGCGACGCCCGTCGCCCCGGTGACCACCGCCGAGCCGCGTCGTCGCCGGCTGATCCGCGTTCTCGGTACGGGCGTCGGCCTCGCCGTCTTCCAGAGCGCGTACTTCGCCGCCGTCGAGGAGACCGGTCTCGCCGTCGGCACCGTGGTCACCCTCGGCGCCGGGCCCGTGCTCATCGCGCTCGGCGCGCGGCTGACCATGGGCGAACGGCTCGGCGGCAGCGGTCTGTTCGCCGTCGTCGGCGCTCTCGCCGGTCTCGCCGTCCTGGTCCTCGGCGGTGACGGAGCGACGGTACGTCCCCTGGGCGTCGCGTACGCGCTGCTGTCGGCGGCCGGTTACGCGGCGATCACCCTGCTCACGCGTCGGCTCGGCCGCGACGGCGGCAAGGCCGACGCGCTCGTCACCACCGCCTGGGCGTTCGCCGTCGCGGCACTGTGCGTCGTGCCGCTCGCGGCCGCCGAAGGACTGCTGCCGCACACGGCCGAACCGGCGCAGGTGCTCTGGCTGTTGCTGTACGTCGCCGCGGTGCCGACGGCCCTCGCGTACGCCCTGTACTTCGCGGGCGCGGCGGTCGTACGCGCCGCGACGGTCTCCGTGATCATGCTGCTGGAGCCGGTGAGCGCGGCGGTCATCGCGGTGGCGCTGCTGGGTGAACGGCTGACCGCCGCCACGGTGGTGGGGACACTGCTGCTGCTCGCCGCCGTGGTGGGGCTCGCCACGGCCGAGGCGCGACTCGCGTCGGACCGGCGGAAGGCGACGGTTCTCGCGTGACCCCGCCGCGCGGCGGGCGCACGCGTCAGAGCACGGAGAGATAGTCGGGCAGGCCGACGGCCGGGTCCAGGTCGTCGGCCGGCACGGGTGTGCCGTGTCCGCGTACGACGGGCACCACACCCGTCCAGTGGGGGAGCGAGAGGTCCTCGGGCTCGTCGTTCGGCCCGCCGGTGCGGACCTTGGCGGACACCTCGGCGAGGTCCAGGCTCAGGACGGCGGTCGCCGCCAGCTCCTTCGCGTTCGCGGGCCGCGAGTCGTAGGAGCGGCCGGGCACCACATGGTCGACGACGGCGTCGAGCGCGGCGCGCCGCTCGTCGAGATCGGTCACCTGGTACGCGGTGCCGTGCACCACGACGGAGCGGTAGTTGATCGAGTGGTGGAAGGCGGAGCGCGCCAGCACCAGACCGTCGACATGGGTGACCGTCAGACAGACGGCGAGGCCCGGGTCCGCCGCGTCGCCCGCCATCCGCAGCGGCCGGGAGCCGGTCGAGCCGTGCACGTACAGCCGCTCGCCGACCCGTGCGTAGAGGGTGGGGAGGACCACCGGCGCGCCGTCGCGGACGAATCCGAGATGGCACAGGTACGTCTCGTCGAGTATCCCGTGCACCAGCTCGCGGTCGTACGACGCGCGGTTGGCGGAGCGGGTGGGGACGGTGCGGTCGGTGGGGCGGTAGGCGGCGGAGGGGGAGGACGTGGGCTCCGGCATTGCGTTCTCCTATGTACTAGTGCATAGTTCTCTTTGTGCTAGGAGAGTATCGGATCGAAGGGCGGCGCGCCGCCGAGATTTCCGCGAGCGTGGAGCGGGGGATCGGCGCCGGACACCTGGCGCCCGGCCAATCGCTGCCGCCGCTGCGGGAGTTGGCGCTGGAGCTGGGGGTCAATCCCAATACGGTGGCCGCCGCGTACCGCACACTGCGCGACCGGGGTGTCATCGAGACGGCGGGCCGCAGGGGCAGCCGTGTACGGGCGCGCCCGTCGAGTACGTCGCGCGGCTCGATCCGGGTCGACGCGCCCGCGGGGGTACGGGAGGTGTCGGACGGCAATCCGGATCCGGCCCTGCTGCCGCCGCTGCACGACGCGCTCGCGGCCGCCGCGCGGGATCACGCGGAGCGGCCGGGGCGGTACGGGGACGCGGCCGTCCTTCCCGAGCTGGCCCGTCTCGCCCGCGCCGGGCTGGACGAGGACGGCGTGCCCGACGGGCCGGTCGCCGTCACCTCGGGCTCGCTGGACGCGATCGAGCGCGTACTGGCCGCGCACCTGCGGCCGGGCGACGCCGTCGCCGTCGAGGACCCGGGCTGGGGCGGCCTGCTCGACCTGGTGCCCGCGCTCGGGCTGCGGCCGGTGCCGATGGCGCTGGACGACGACGGGCCGCTGCCGACGGAGCTGGAGCGGGCGCTACGGGCCGGGGCGCGCGCGGTCGTTGTCACCGACCGGGCGCAGAACCCGACGGGGGCGGCCGTCGGCGCGGCCCGTGCGCGGGAGCTGCGTACCGTGCTGGCGGCCCACCCCCACGTACTCCTCATCGAGGACGACCACGGGCACCGCATCGTCGATCTGCCGCTCCATCCGCTGGCCGGCGTGACGGACAGCTGGGTGCTCGTCCGGTCCACGGCGAAGGCGTACGGCCCCGATCTGCGGCTGGCCGTGCTGACCGGGGACGCCGTGACAGTCGACCGGGTGACGGGCCGTCAGCGGCTCGGGCCCGGCTGGGTGAGCAGACTGCTGCAACGGGCGGTCGTGGAGCTGTGGACGACGGACGCGGTCGACACTCTTGACGTCGCCCGTTCTTATGGCGAGCGGCGTGACGCGCTGGTGAAGGCGCTGGCCGAGCGGGGGGTCGAGGCGCACGGGCGGAGCGGGATGAACGTGTGGGTGCCGGTGGCCGAGGAGACCGGTGCGGTGGCCCGGCTGCTGCACGCGGGGTGGGCGGTCGCGCCCGGGGCGCGCTTCCGGGTGGCGGCGGGTCCCGCCGTACGGCTGACGGTGTCGGCCCTGACGGAGGAGGAGATCGAGGCGGTCGCGGACGCGGTGGCCGACGCGGCGGGGGCCGCGCCGGCGCGGAGCTACGGCTGATCCGCGGTGAGCGGGGCGGGAGTTGAGGCCAGGGCCGGGGACCGGGTCGCGGGTGTCGGCGTGGGCTTGGGCTCCGGTTCGGATTTGCGCGCGGTGCGGGAGCCGCTGCTCCTGTTCTGGGTGAGCGCGGCGCCGACGAGCACGATGACCGCGCCGACCGGGGTGTTCCAGTGCAGCGGCTCGTTGAGGACGGCCACGCCGGCGGCCGTCGCGATGACGGGGACGAAGTACGTGACCATCTGACCGGTCGTCGGGCCCACTTCGGCCACGAGACCGAACTGGATCACCAGGGCCAGGCCCGTACCCAGGCTGCCCAGCGCGACCACGGCGAGCAGCGGCACCACCGGGAAGGACGTCGGTAGATCGGTGAACAGCGGTGTGACCACGGCCAGTTGCAGCGTCGCCATGAACAACTGGGCGCCGGTGAGCGAGAGATGGGAGCTGCCGTTGCCCGCCAGCGTACGGCGCACATAGACCCAGCCGACGGCGTAGCTGAGCGAGGCCAGCAGCGCCATGGCCGTACCGGTGAAGTCCAGCCCGGAGAAACCCTGCCAGGCGCCGAGCACGGTCAGTACGCCGATGAAGCCGAGACCCAGGCCGCCCACCCGGCGCCGGGTGGGGCGGTCCTCGGACAGCGCCACGAGCGAGAGCAGCATGCCCCACAGCGGCGAGGTGGCGTTGCAGATGCCCGCGAGTGTCGACGGGATGGTCAGCTCGGCGTAGGAGAAGAGCGAGAACGGCACGGCGTTGAGGATGAACGCCGCCACCGTGAGATGGCCCCAGGTGCGCAGGCCCCGGGGCAGCCGCTCGCGCCGTACCGCTATCGCGACAGCCAGGACCGCCGTACCGAAGAACAGCCGGCCGAAGGTCACCTGGAACGGCGCGAAGCTCTGGGTGCCGACCTTGATGAGCAGGAAGCTGAAGCCCCAGATCAGCGAGAGCACGCCGAACCGGATGCGCCAGTCGATCGGGGTGCGGCGGGACGGGGTGGCGGAGGATCCGGCGCGCCCGGTGCGGGGCGGGGTCGCTGTGGTCATACGGCAACGATGAGGGTCGCGACCTCTTAGGACAAGCGAGAATAACTCGACCCGTTCACGTAGCATCGCTTACATGTTGAATCTGGAGAGACTGCGGATCCTGGACGCACTCGCCCGGCACGGCTCGGTGAGCGGCGCCGCCGATGGGCTCCATGTGACCACATCGGCCGTCTCGCAGCAGCTGGCCAAGCTGGAGCGGGAGGTCGGCCAGCAACTGCTCACCAAGCACGGGCGCGGCGTCCGGCTCACCGACGCGGGACGGCTGCTCGCCGACCACGCCGCACGGATCATCTCCCAGGTGGAACTCGCGCAGTCGGACATCGAGGCGCAGCGCGGTCAGGCGGTCGGTGAGGTGCGGCTCTCCGCGTTCCCCACGGCCGCCCGCGGTCTGTTCCCCGTCGCGCTCGCCTCGCTGCGCAAGGCGCATCCCGATCTGCGGGTGCGCTCACTGGAGTTGGAGCCGGACGGCGCGATCCGGCAGGTCCTGCGGGGCGATCTCGATCTCGCCGTCGTACTCGACTGGAACAACAAACGGCTGCCGGTGCCCGGCGGGCTCGCGACCGCGTCGCTGCTGGAGGACGCCGCCGATGTGGCGATGCCGGCCGATCACCCGCTGGCGGACCGGCGGGATGTCGATCTGGAGGAGTTCGCCCACGACTCGTGGGTGTCCTGGCCGACGGGCGAGTTCTGTCACGAGTGGCTGGTGTTCACGCTGCGTTCGAAGGGGATCGAGCCACGGATCGAGCACATGGCCGGTGAGCAGCACACCCAACTGGAGCTGGTCGGCGGCGGATTGGGGGTCTGTGTCGCGCCGAGGCTGGGGCGCGGGCAACTGCCCGGGAACGTCGTGGTGGTGCCCGTACGGCAGAAGATGTTCCGGCACGTGTACGCGGTGTGGCGCGCCGACGCCGACCGCCGCCCGTCGATCAGGGCGGCGGTCGAGGCGCTCGAAGAAGCGGCGGGGGTGGTGAAGTCGGCCGAGCCGGCGAAGGACTGACAGCTCGTCAGGCGAGCGAGATCGAGTCTCCCTCGACGGTGATCGCGGTGGCGCCCAGCGGCTTGTTCGCCGGGCCCTTCTTCACGCTGCCGTCCGCCGCGTCGAACTGACTGCCGTGGCAGGGGCAGGTGATGGTGCCGTTGGAGATGTCCCCCACCGTGCATCCGGAGTGGGTGCACACGGAGGAGAAGGCCTTGAACTCACCGGCCGCCGGCTGGGTGACCACGACGCCCTTGTCCTCGAAGACCTTGCCGCCGCCCTCCGGGATGTCGGCGGTCTTGGCGAGCACTTCTCCCTGCCCGCCGGATCCGCCGTCGCTGTCGCCGTTCGCGCCGTCGTCCGTCCCGCCGCTGCCCGCCGGCTTCTCGGCGGCGGATTCCGCCGAGTCGTCCGAGCCACAGGCGACGAGTGCCGCGCCCAGGCCGACGGCGCCCGCCGCCGCGACGACCGTACGGCGTGCCACCGTCCGGCCGGTGGCCGTCGGCGCGGTGCCCTGCGTTCCCGTCATGTCTGCTCCCTGTCCGTGCCCGGCTCCGGCGGCCGGTTCCTTAGGGGTACGCACCGCTGGGGCGCGGTGTTCAAGCCCGGGAAGATTTTCTCAAAGTTTCAAGGACTTCCCTCGGACATCAGGTGCGGGGGAGGGGCGGATTCCCGGGTGTTCAGTTGACGTCGTGTTCAGTTGACGTCGTGTTCAGTTGACGTCGTGCTCGGCGGCGTCGCCGTCGGACGCCGCGGCCGCCTCGTGCACGTGCTCGGCCGCCGCTGCCTCCGCCGCCTCCGGATCCCCCGCGACGATCGCCCGGACGATCGCGTCGTGCTGGCCGGGCGACAGGTCCCGGCGCCGGTTGATGTTGGTGCGGCTGACTATCGCGAACCTCGCCCAGATACGGTCGAGCGCGTCCTCCAGCAGAGGATTGCCCGACAGCCGCGCCAGCAGCATGTGGAAGTCGAGATTGGCACGCCACGCGTCGGCGGCGGTGCCCCCGTCCCCGGCCTCCCTCGCCGCGTGGCGGGACGCGTCCTTCAACTCGCCGAGCTGGGCGGGCGACAGCCGGCCGTCGCGCTGGGCGGTCGCGGCGAGCTTCGCGGCCAGCGCGTCCAGGGCGCCGTGGAGCTGCATGGCGTGCCGCATCTCCTGCGGGGAGAGCGAGCTGACCACCACGCCCCGGCCCGTCGAGGTGACCAGCCCATCGCTCTGGAGGCGGCGCAGCGCCTCGCGGACCGGGGTGCGGCTCATGCCGAGTTCTTCGCACAGGTCGAGTTCGGTGAGCCGGTCGCCGGGGTCGTTCTGGCCGGACAGAAGTCGCTCGCGCAGTCGCCGGTAGGCGAGTTCGGCCTGGTTGTGCATCCCTGGTCGCTCGGTGGAACGGTCGCGGGGTGAAGGCATGCTGTATGTATACATTGCATTCCAACCTCAGGGCAACGCGGGGCGGAACCGGGACGGCCGCGCGGGGTGGAGCCGGACGGCGCCGGAGCGCCCGACGACACCGGCGGTCAGTCCGCGAAGAACAGTCTCGCGGGTGTCTCGACCAGTATCCGACGGCGGTCGGCCTCGTCGGGCGCCCAGTCCGCGAGCAGGTTCAGCAACTCGCCCGTGTCGCGCCCCCCGTCCGGCAGATGGGGCCAGTCCGAGCCCCAGACGAGCCGGTCGGGGCGCGCCGCGACCAGGGCCCGTCCGATGGGCCCCACCACCGACAGGGGCTTGTCCTTGGCGATCCGGTAGGGACCGGACAGCTTGATGTAGCACCGGCCTCCGTCCATGACCCGCAGCAGCCGGTCGAAGTCGGCCTGGGTCAGCCCGTCCGACTCCTTCATGTAGCCCATGTGATCGATGACGAACCTGTCCTCCAGATCGGCGAGGAAGGGCAGCAGATCCCGGACCACCGTGCCCGGCGCGTAGAACTGGAGGTGCCAGCCGCGTTGCCGTGCGAGGACCGCCATCCGCCGGACGTACGCGACGATGTCCGCGGTCGGCCAGTCGGCGCGGGCGAAGAGATCGAGGCGTATCGCCCTGACCCCCGCCGCGTGCAGGCGGTCGAGTTCCTCGACACCCGCGTCGTCCTCGACGCGCGCGACCGCCCGGCAGTCGGGCCCCGCCGCGCGCAGCACATGGAGCAGCAGACTGTTGTCGGTGCCGTAGTACGTCGGCTGGACCAGCACCATGCGCCGGATACCGAGCTGTCGCGTCAGGGCCAGATACTGCTCCAGCGTGCCGTCCGGGAACGTGTAGAGCGGATCGGGCACATGGGCGTATCCGGGCTCGAACACATGGAAGTGCGTGTCGCAGCTGTCGGGCGGGACCGCGAAGCGCGGCCTCGTGTTGGTCTCGGCGGCGCGCATGGGCGTCGTCTCAAGGGGCGATGGGGCCATGGTGGGTCTCCCTCTCGTTACGGGCGTTGGCGTCGGCCGCCTGATAGAGCAACGCGGTGTCGGTCCCGGTCAGCCGGAGCGGGCAGCCGCCGATCGTGAGGAGGGAGTCGAGGACCGCCCGGTCGGCGACACCGCCGATCATCATCAGCTTTCCGTGGCGCCGGCACGCCTCGGCGACCGTCACGACCGCGTCGCGCAGCCGTGGATCCCCGTACTGCCCCGGTACGCCCAGCTCCGCGGTGAAGTCGTTCGCGCCGATGCCGAGCATGTCCACACCGTCCAGCCGGGCAATGGCGTCGGCGTTCGCGATGCCGGCCGGTGTTTCCAGGAGCACCTGGACGACGGTGGTGTCGTCGAGCGCCGGGTTCAACTCCCGTGCGGGCGTGGGGCGCAGGCCCAGCTGGGGGACCATCGTGGTCTGTGAGCGCTGGCCGCGCGGAGGGAAACGGCAGGCGCGGGCGACCTGTTCGGCCTCCTCGGGTGTCTCGATACGAGGCGCGACGACACCGTGCGCGCCACCGTCCAGCAGGCGGCCGATCATGCCGTACTCGCGCTCGGGGATCCGTACGAGCGCGGTCATGCCGAGGCTGCCGGCGGCGGCGCAGAGCTGGGCGGCCACGTCGGTCGACATGGTGGAGTGTTCGAGGTCGACCATGATGCTGTGATGGCCGGTCGAGTGCGCGATGTGGACCACGTCGGACGTGCGGCTGGTACGGATTCCCAGCATCAGGGTCAACTCGCCCGCGTGGAGGCGGTCCAGGAACGGACCGCGTGCCGGGGCCGGGTGCGTCGTGGGGGTCATGACCCGGCTCCGCCCGTGGTGCGGTCGTCCTCGAACTCACCTTGTTCGTAAGGCGGTTCGGGGTACGGCTCGCCGTCGAGACCGGGCACGGTGATGGCGAGGGGGTCGTTGTCGTGGGCGACGAGCTGCTGGGCGGCGTAGTCGCTGACGGCGCCGGAGAGCAGTTGGCGGGGGTCCTCCATGACCAGGCGCAGCCGGGTGACCAGCGTGAACCAGTCGTCGGCGGAGCGGATCGGGGGCATCTCGGTGACCGTGGCGGTCTCGTCGGACGTGCGGCGTTCTCGCTCGCCGTAATCGCCGTAATCGCCGGGGGAGAACGCCGGATAGCCGTCGAACATCGAGGCGCCGAGTTCGACGGTCGCGCGGGTCCCCGACCACAGGGCGCGCATGACCGGCTCCAGCGCGGCCACCTCACTGAGGTCGCCGTCGACGGGAGTGCGGAACACGGGGGCGTGCGGCGCCATGTACAGCCGGTCCAGGGGCAGTTCGCGCCGCGAGGCGGCGAGCACGATCGCCGCGACGCTGCTCGTGCGCCAGGTCACCCCCGCCGTCGGCCGGCCCTGCTGGCCCGCGATGACCACCATCGTGCGGGACCAGTCGATCGCCTGGCTGTCGCACCAGGCGATGAGGCGATGGGCGGTGTCCATGCCGACGAGGAAGAACGTGGCGACCATGACCCGGTTGAAGGACACCGGTTGCCCGGGGTCGTCGCTGTCCTCCAGATAACACTCGCGCAGCGAGCGGTGGTTGAGGTAGGAGGGGTCGTCGAGGCACCGGACGAGATAGCGCTCGGTCATGGCGCAGGTGTGGTCGACCATCGCCGCGATGGCCCGTTCCCGGCCCGCGTAGGCGGGCGCGGCGATGACGTCGCGCCACAGTCCCGGACTGTTGGCCGCGCGCGAGCGCCGCACCTGGCTCAGCAGTCGCTCCGCGTCCGCCCGCCACACCGCCGGGCCGTCGCCGTCGCCGCCGGGGTCCTGTTCGCGCAGGGCGACCAGTGAGGCCAGGGCGGGGCCGAGGTGGGAGACGGCGGCGAGTTCCTTGAAACCGCGGGTGGACAGACGGAAGCCGAGCACGGTCGGCGCGCGGCCGTCGCCGGGGTAGAGCGCCATGTCCGCGCCGGTCACGACGAGCAGCGGATCGCCGTCGGTGGCGCGCGTGGCGGCCTCGCGCAGATGCGCGCCGATGGAGTCGGGGCCGGCGGTGTAGGTGGTGAACAGGTCGATGAGTTCAGGACTCTCGTATGAGGCCATGGTGCGTTCTCTCCGATTGCTGCGGGCGGGGGGAGACGGGCGGTCGGGGCACTCGGCGACCCGGCGCGTACGGCCACTCGGCGGGTACGGCCACGTGGCGCGTACCGTCACTCGGCGTACGCGGCGGGCTCAGCCCGTGAAGCGGTAGACCACGCTCTCGGCGGCGAAACGCAGGTCGGCGCTCAGGGAGTTGGTCACCACCAGCAGCGGGTGCGCCGATTGGTCGTCCAGCACGGCGACATCGGTGCCGCCGGTGGTGGGGAACTCCGCCACGGTCTCCAGCCGGGCCCCGTCCCAGCGGTAGATCTGCGAGCGCAGTGCGGTCGTCGGATCGGCCGGGGTGCCGTGGATGAAGTTGATCCGGACGACATGGAGCCCGTTCGGGGTCCGCACCACCGCCAGTTCACGGCCGCCCGCCCCCGCCAGCCGCTGGTGCTCCACGAAGCGCCCGGAGCCGGCCTCCCAGCGCAGTACCCGCGAGCCGTCGTCGATGCGGGCGACCACGAGGTAGCGGGTGCCGTCGGCCGGGTCGGCGAAGGTCGCGAAGGCCCGTCCCGCCGTGTCGGCGAGCTGCTGGTGGGCCGTGAACCGGGTCCCGTCCCAGCGGTACAGCACGCTCGGCGAGACATGGTCGGCGTGCGCGAGGAAGTGGGCGCCGTCCACGTCGAACGCGTGCCAGTTGTACGCCCACCGGGAGGGGATGTCCTGGAAGTGGGCGAAGCGGTCGCCGTCCCAGGCGTAGATGACCGAGGGCCGGTTCTCCGTCTCCTTCCCCGGCACCGCCACCCCCTGCGCCAGCGCGAGGAAATGGGTGTCGCCGATGGTGAAGTGGCGCCACTGCTTGGCGGCGAAGGTGTCGAAGACCTGGAAGGGCGCGAAGCCCTCGCCGTCCCACTCGTACACCGTCGACGGTGCCGTGTAGTTGTACGGGCCCGCACCCGTACGGATGCTCGCCACGGCCAGGAACGCCCGCTCTCCCACGGTGAAGAACTCGGCGTCCTCCCCGCCCGGCGCGGCCAACTCACGCCACGGTACGAACCGTTCACCCGCGCGGCGCAACAGGCGCAGGCTCGTCTCGCTGTCACCGCCGTTCATGTGCGCGGGCGCGCCGGGTATGTCGTAGGCGAGCTGGGGGATCGCCAGGAATTCCGCGTCACCGATCCGGAAGGGCTGCGCGGCGCGGGCACCGGAGGTCGGCAGTGTCTGGATCTCCGTCAGCCGGGCCTCGCGGACGCCGTCGATACTCGTCATGTCGCCTTGTCGCCTTCCACGTCGTGGGTCACGGGGATCGTCACGACCGCCCGCTCGGGCGGCTGCGACGAGAGGGCCTCCCGCTCGGCCGGCCGCGCCGTCCCGCCGAAGAACAGCTGCGCCATGTCCGGGTCCGCGAGCAGCGTGTCGGCCGGTCCCGTGTGGATCACCCGGCCGCCCTCCATGACGACGGCGTCGTCCGCGAGGGCCAGCCCGAAGCGCACGTTCTGTTCGACCATCAGCACCGTCACCCCCTGCTCCTTGAGCCGCAGCACCGACTCCTCGATCAGCGCGCACGCCTTGGGGTCGAGGCCGAGGGTCGGCTCGTCGAGCAGGACGACACGGGGGCTGAGCATCAGCGAGCGGGCGAACTCGACGATGCGGCGCTGACCGCCGGAGAGCGCGGCGGCCTTCTCCGCCGCCCGCTCGGCGACGATCGGGAAGATCTGGGCGATCTCGTCGTACCGGCGGCGGTTGCGGTCGCGTTCCTTCCTGCGTACGTACGCGCCGAGCAGCACGTTCTCGCGGACGGACAGCGACGGGAACAGACCGTGGTGCTGCGGTACCTGGACGACTCCCTGCCGCAGGATGTGTGCGGGCGACAGGTGCCCGATCTCCTCGCCGTCGAGCGTCACCTGGCCGTCGCGGGGTGTCAGCAGGCCGCTGCAGACCTTCAACACCGTTGACTTGCCCGCTCCGTTGGGGCCGACGACACAGGTGATGGCGGCCTCGGCCGCGGTGAAGTCGACTCCGCGCAGGATGTCGCCGGCCCGTCCGTAGCCGGCCACCAGGCCCTTGAAGGTGATCATTCGGTCGCTCCCGTCGTGCCCGCCATGGCCGGTCGGCTGTCTCCGAGGTACGCGTCCAGGACGGCCGGGTCCCGCTCGATCTCGCCGGGCGGGCCGCTCGCGATCACCTGACCCTGCGCCAGTACATGGATGTGGTCGCACAGCGACAGCACCAGCGGCATGTTGTGCTCGACGATCACGACGGTCGTGCCCGCCTCGTTGAGCTTGCGGACGATGTCGGTGATCCGCTCGACGAGCGCCGGGTTGATGCCCGCGGCGGGCTCGTCCAGGAGCAGCAGTCTCGGCTCCAGCACCAGAGCCTGCGCCAGCTCGATCAACTTCTGCTGCCCGTAGGACAGTTCGCCCGCCAGATGGTGGGAGTACGCGCCCATGCCGACGAACTCCAGCCACTCCTGGGCGCGTTCGGCCTCCTCGCCGCTGAACACCCCGGCGCGCAGCCCGCGCGTCGAGTACGACCGGCTCGGCACGGCCAGATTCTCCAGCGCGGTCAGCCGGGGGAAGACCCGGGTCGCCTGGAACGTACGGGCGAGCCCTGAGTGCGCGCGCCGCCACCGCGGCAGCCGGTCGACACGCCGCCCGGCCAGCTCGATCGTGCCGCTGTCCGCGCCGAGGCTGCCGTCGAGCAGGTTGAACACGGTGGTCTTGCCCGACCCGTTGGGGCCGATGAGCCCGGTGATCGACCCCTCCCGCACGGTGAACGAGCAGCCGTCGACCGCCTTCACCCCGCCGAACGCCTTCCCGAGCCCGCTCACCCGCAACAGCGGCTCACCGGCGGGGAGTTCGCTCGGCCGTCGGGGCTCCGACGGCGCCGGCAGGACGGCCGGTACGTCGGTGAGCCGGACCCCGGCCCGCGCCTGAGGAGCCGTACCGCGACGCCGGGACAGCCACGCGCGGGTCTCCGTGATGATGCCCCGGGGCAGGAAGAGCACGATCACGGCCAGGAGCGTCCCGTACATGATCATTCGCCAGGATCCGGCGTCGGGGCCGCTGAGGGTCTGGTTGGTGAACTGGTTGAGCGGTTCCAGCAGGAACGCGCCCAGCACGGGACCCCACAGGGTGCCCACCCCGCCCAGATGCGCGGCCAGCAGGATCTGCATCGCGATGACGATGTCGAACATCGCGGCCGGTTCCAGGAAGGAGATGTAGTAGCCGTACACCCCGCCCGCCATCCCGATGGGGAGCGCGCTGACCGCGAAGGCCAGCATCTTGTACCGGTCGGTGCGCACCCCGACGCCGTCGGCCTTCGACTCGTCGTCGCGGATCGCGAGCAGCCCGATGCCGAACGTGGACCGCCGGATGGCCCACGACGCCCAGACCGTCAGGATCAGCAGCACCAACAGGGCGTAGTAGAAGGGGATGTTGAGCAGGTCGCGGTCCCACGACGGCAGCGGCAGCGCCAGCCCGTGGTTGCCGTTGGTCAGTGACGACCAGTTGGACACCAGCAGCGCCGCGAACTCCAGGAACGCGAAGCTGACGATGACGAAGGCGATGCCCCGGGTGCGCCGCCCGACGAGGCCGAGCAGCAGGGCGGCGGCGGCCGAGGTGAGCCCGCCGACCGGCGCGGCCAGCAGCGGTGACCAGCCCAGATGGATCGACAGCAGGGCCGTCGTGTAGGCGCCGATGCCGAGGAAGGCGCTCTGCCCCAGGGAGACATAGCCGGTGTACCCGGAGATGATGTTCCAGCCGGACGCCATGACGGCCAGCAGGAAAACCATGATCGCCATGTTCTGGTAGTACGCGTTGTCGGAGACGACGGGGAAGAGGACCAGGACCGTCACCGCGAGAGCGAGGGCGGCGGCCTGGAGCCGGCGCGGGGTCGCCCAGGTGTTCCCGGCGTTGATGCGTGGCACGTTCATGCGCGGCTCATGTCCTCTCGCAGCCGGGCGCCCAGCAGGCCTTGGGGACGGACGACGAGCACCGCGATGATCGCCACGTACGGCACGGCGCTCGCCCAGTCCGGTGAGACATAGGTCGTGGTCATCGACTCGGCGACCGCGATGACCAGCGCGCCGAGGATGCTGCCCGGCAGACTGCCCATGCCGCCGAGCACGATGATGGAGAGCAGCAGCCCGATCCAGTGGTCGGACGAGCTGGGCATGAACGGGTACAGCACGCTCAGCAGCGACCCGCCCGCGCCGGCGGCGGCGATGCCGATCGCGTACGAGGCCGCCCAGGTCCGTCGTACGTCGATACCGATGAGCCGGGCGCCCTCCGAACTCGTCGCCGTGGCCCGGATGGAGCGCCCGAGCCAGGTGCGGGTCAGCAGCACGTACAGGGCGAGAAGCACGACGGCGGCGACCATCGTCGCGTACACCTGCGCCTGCGGCAGCTTCATCCCGAGCACCGAGAAGGAGCGGTTGGCGTACCCCGGCGAGACGGAGTGCAGGTCGTTGCCCCAGACGAGCGCGACCACTCCCTTGGTGACCAGCGCGAGTCCGAAGGTGGTCACCAGCGCCATCGACGCGTCCGTCGTACGGGAGCGCTCGACGACCAGGTAGTACGTCACCCAGCCCACCAGCAGCAGGGAGGGCGTTGTCAGCAGCACCAGGATCAGTGGGTCGAGGCCGGTGGCCTCCCACAGTGAGTAGGTGAGATACGAGCTGAGGATCAGCATCGCGCCCTGAGCGAGGTTCGCCACCTTCATCACGCCGAAGATCAGGTTCATGCCGGACGACGCGAGCGCGTACACGCCGCCGACCAGCAGCCCCAGGATCAGCGTCTGGGCGAGTTGCCCCATCAGGACCACCCGGGCTTCGGGTTGACGATGCCGTCCACCGTCTTCTGGCTCTCGGGGAGGATGAACTCCAGCTTTCCGCCCTGCCACTGCGCCAGCAGCATGTCGCCGTCCGGCACCCCGCGGTCGTCCCACTTCAGCGGGCCGACGATCGTCTGCACCGTGTGCGAACGCAGCCAGTCGCGGAGCTTGTCCTGGTCGAGGCTGCCCACGCCCTTGACCGCGGCCTCCAGCACCTGACCGGCGGTGTACGCGTTGGCGGCGTCCTCCGTCGGAGCCGTACCGAACTTCGCCGTGTAGTCCTTCACGAAGCGCTGGTTGTCCGGGTAGGTGGCCTTCGGGCTCCAGGCCGTGATGGTGAACACGCCTTCGGTGTTCTTCTCGCCGACGCCCTTGCCGAACGTCTGGACGACGCTGGGGCTGTTCGTCTGGAAGAGCATCTTGGGGCTGAACTCCTGCTTCTGGAGCGCCTTGACGAAGCCGACCCCGTCCGCGCTGACGGCGCCGTGCACGATCAGGTCGGGCTTGGCGCGGGCCACCGAGTCGGCTATCGGGTCGAAGTTGACCGTCTCCGGCGCGTACTTCTCGTGGTAGACGCTTCTGACGCCCAGCTTGGTGAGCGCCGTGCGGAACGCCTCGATCGCCACGTCGGTGTTGGGATCGTCCTGGGTGGGATAGGCGGCGGTCTTCGGCCGCTGGTCGGCCGGCAGCGACTCGATGAGCGCGAGGAACTGGTCCGGCAGGCTGAGCGAGGTGCTGGGCTGCGCGAAGAAGAGGTAGTCGTAACCGCGGTTGAAGATCTCCTCGGCGCCGCCCGACGGCTCCACGTAGAGCATCTTGTTGCGCTCGGCCACCGACGAGGCGGGCAGGTTGAGCTTGGAGGAGAAGGTGCCGAGGAGCAGGTCGACGCGGTCCTGGCTGATCAGGCGGTTGTAGTTGGTGACGACGGTGTTCTGGTCGAAGCCGTCGTCGAGGACGTTGAGTTCGACGTCGCGGCCGAGCAGCCCGCCCTCCTCGTTCACCTCGTCGCGCCAGAGTTTGTACGCCTCGTAGGCGGGCTTCGAGGAGTCGGCGACCGGGCCGGACAGCGGCAGTGAGGCGCCGACCTTGATCGCCCCGTCCCCGTCGCCGGAACCCTGTCCCGAGCCGCAGGCCGTGGCGACGAGCAGCGTCACCGACAGCGCGACCGGCACTGTCAGCTTCCTGATCCGGAGCCCGCTGGGACCACTTCTTGGCATGGCACTCACCTCTGGCCGGCGGTTGGAGAGGGCGGCTGGGCCTGCCCTCGTTCGTTGAGCGCAATGTATACATTGCGTTCCGAACGGATGACAAGGGTTGTGACAGGGCTCGTCCGGAAGTGCGGAAACCCGTCGGAAACCCGGCGGTGTCCCGTTGACAGGAGCCCGTGGCGGGCGGAACATTCCGGCCGGGCCGATGAATGAATCAAAGTTCATCATGCGAACAAGAGGCTGGAGGCGTCGTTCATGCGCACCACCGTCGGCATCATCGGCAGCGGCCCGGCCGGGCTGCTCCTCGCCCGGCTGCTGCACCGGGCGGGCATCGACTGCGTCGTCCTGGAGAGCCGGGAGCGCGCCCATGTCGAGCGCCGCCAGCGCGCGGGCATCCTCGAACAGGCCACCGTCGACGCGCTGCGCGCCGTCGGCGCCGCACAGCGCCTGGACGCCGAAGCACTTGTGCACGACGGCATCGAACTGCGCTGGAACGGCCGGGGCCACCGCGTCGACTTCCCCTCGCTCACCGGCGGGCGCCGCGTGTGGGTGTACGCCCAGACCGAGGTCGTCAAGGACCTGATCGCGTTGCGACTGGCGGACGGCGCACCGCTGTTCTTCGGCGCGCGGGTCCACGCGGTTGAGGGCGCCGACACGGACCGGCCCGTCGTCCGCTACACCCACGAGGGCAAGGAGAAGACCCTCACCTGTGACTACGTGGTGGGCTGCGACGGGTTCCACGGAGTGGCGCGTGACGCGGTCCCCGCGACCCTGCGGCGTACCTTCGAGCGGGTCTATCCCTACTCCTGGCTCGGCATCCTCGCCGATGTCCCGCCCTCCTGCGACGAGTTGATCTACGCGCACTCTCCCCGTGGCTTCGCGCTGCACAGCATGCGTACGCCGCACGTCAGCCGGCTCTATCTGCAAGTGCCCAACGGCACCGACCCCGCCGACTGGTCCGACCGGCGGATCTGGGACGAACTCGACACACGCTTCGCCGTCGACGGTGCGTGGCGGCTACGGCGCGGGCCCATCACCGCCAAGTCCGTCCTGCCGATGCGCAGCTCCGTCACCGAACCCATGCGTTACGGGAGGCTCTTCCTCGCGGGCGACGCCGCCCACATCGTGCCGCCCACCGGTGCCAAGGGACTCAACCTCGCCGCCGCCGATGTCGTGGTCCTCGCGCGCGCCCTCGCGCACCGGGCGGAGACCGGCTCGGCGGACCTCCTCGACGCGTACTCCGACACCTGCCTGCGCCGGGTGTGGCGCGCCGAGCACTTCTCGTACTTCATGACCACCACGCTCCACACCGACCCCGGCCGGAGCGACTTCGAGACGCGCCTCCAGATCTCCCAGCTCGACCGGATCGCCTCGTCACCGCACGCGGCGGCCGAACTCGCCGAGAACTACACGGGCTTGCCGCTGCCGCACGCGTGACGCGCGGCCCACAGGGTCTAGGACTCCGTACCGAGACCTGTGATCCCCGCGGCGACCGGCAGATGGTCGCTGCCCGTCGCGGGCAGGGTGCGGATGTGGGCGACGGTCGCCGAGCGGGCCATGACCTGGTCGATCCGGGCCAGCGGGAAGGCGGTGGGGAAGCTGAGGGCGAAGCCCCGTTCCGCCACGTTCAGCCGTGAGGTCAGCGGGGCCAGTCCGCGGTCGTCCACCGTGCCGTTGAGGTCGCCCAGCAGGACCACCGCGTCCGTCCGCTCGGCGGCCACGGCCCTGCCCAGCAGACCGGCGCTCTCGTCGCGCGAGGACGACGCGAGGCCGCTCGCCCGGAAGCGGACCGAGGGGAGATGCGCGACGTACGCCGCGATCTCGCCGTGCGGCGTGTCGACCACGGTACGCAGCCCGCGATTCCACCCCTCCGCGATCCCCCGTGGTCTGATGTCCAGCAGCCGGGTGCCGGTGAGCGGATGCTTCGACCAGAGTCCGACGGTGCCCCGGACCGCGTGGTACGGGTAGTCGGGCGCGAGGGTCTTCTCGTAGACCGTCAGCGCCGGGGGCACCAGCTCCTCCAGCGCGATGAGATCCGGCTCGGCGGCGGCCAGCGTACGGGCCGTGCCCGCCGGGTCGGTGTTCTCGTCGCTGACGTTGTGCTGCACGACGACCAGGTCGTACGAGTCGGCCTCCGTACCGGGCAGGAACAGCCCGCCGAAGAGATTCGTCCACGCCGCCACCGGCAGCAGCAGGGCGACCAGCGCGACGGTCGAACGGCGCAGCAGCGCCAGAGCGAGCAGCACCACGACCACCAGGCCGAGCCACGGCAGGAACGCCTCCAGCGAACTGCCCAGCCGGCCGGGGAAGTTCGGCACGGCCCGGTGGAACGCCAGGAGCGCGGCGGTCAGTACCGCGAGCGCGGCGAGCACCCGTCCCCGCCGCCGGGCCCACCAGGCCGACCGGTCCCGCGCGTCCGCGCTCGTGTCCTCCCGCACCTGCTCCACCATGGCTTCCCATCCGCTCGACCGTGCTCATCAAGACGTACGAGCGAGTGGATCAGTTGCCGATCAGCTGCCGTTGCCGGGAAGTGCTTGCTCCCGGTCCGCGCTCGACACGGCGGGGGCCGGGGGAGTCCAGCGGCGCGTGCGCGGGACGGTGGAGGAGAGGCCGTAGTCCTTCTTGAGCTGCTCGGGGATGGCGTAGTGCATGACGCGGCCGCGCGTGAGGGAGGAGAGTTCGAGCAGGGTGGTGAGGTGACCGACCCGGTCCAGTGCCCAGGCGCCGTACGGCGAGCGGTCCTCGACGGTCTCCAGCAGATTCAGCAGCACGGGGACCGCCTTCACGAGCGTGTCCCACCGGGTGCGCGGCACCTCCAGCCAGTCGGCGCTCGTGTCACCCATCAGATGGCGGATGAGCGCGGACACGACGGGATCGAGGAGCGTGCCGGGCACCACTTCCTCGTACAGGTCGATCAACTGCCGTGTGAGGTCGGCGCCTTCCTGGCTGGGGCCCATGTGGCGCGACATGTACAGATCCGAGAAGTGGCGTGCCGCCCCTAGATCGGCGGGCGCGTGGTCCTGGTCGACACCGAGCATCGCGCCGACCACCCGCCAGGCGTAGTAGTACGACTCCGCCCCGTTCACGCTCATATGGATGCCGAGGCGGTGCAGGGCGTCCAGCACCTGGATGGAGAACATCATCTGCCCGCCGATCATGTCCTCCTGACAGATCGGCGTTCCGAGCCCGGCCACGTCCCAGAGCCCCTCGCGCCCCAGGTGATGGCGGATCGACGCGTGCAGGAGCCGGACCTTCTGAGCGGCGGGGATGAACCGGCTGCCCGCCTCGAAGGCGTTCGGCTGCATGAGATGGACCGTGAACTGACCGGTCTCGGCCATCCGCTTCGAGGGGTACTTGAGCGAGTGGGTCGCCGACAGCAGCTTCGCGATGTGCGGTACGACGTAACAGGCGGGCATGGAGGCGAAGGACAGCGCGGTGGAGATGTGCACGTTGTTGTCGATGAAGAACAGCCGCGCCTTCTCCATCTCGTCCCAGTCCACCCACGCCGGCGGCCCGTTGGTCTCGTGCAGATACTCACGGGCCACGTCCGGCAGCCCGTCGGGGAGGTCCTGACCGACGGTGGAGACGTAGCGCATGAGGGAGTTGAACGTGCCGACCTCGCCGCGCTCGAAGAGGGTCGCGACGGTGGCGTCGGCGAGTTCGTCACCGTACCCGCGCAGGGCGTTGAGGGACTGTTCGGTGTAGGCCACGGTCGACCCTTTCGAGAGGTGGGGGCTCCGGAACCGGCGGCGGACGGCGGTCGGTCGGGTCAGACGGATCTGTTGGGTCAGTCGGGTCAGTCGGGCCGGCTCGTGGCCGCCGTGGCCAGGTGGGTCAGGGAACGGTGGGCGAGGTCGGGAATTCCGGCGCCGCCCAGCGCGCCGACGGCGAGCCCGACCCGCTCGGTGATCATGTCCTCGACGCGCTCGCGCGCCCCGGTGCGCTCCACGACGGCGCGCACACAACCCAACTGAGTGGCCGTCAGAGTGCGGCGGCCGAGAAGAGCCGTCAACTCGCGGCGTTCGGCGGGGGTGGCCGCCTGCCGGGTGAGGGCGATCAGCGTGGTGGGACGGGCGGCGGAGATGTCGTCGGTGTTCGACTTGCCCGTGGTCGCGGGTTCGCCGAACAACCCGATGAGGTCGTCCCGCAGTTGGAACGCCTCACCCAGCGGGAGGCCGTAGTCGGTGAACACCTCGCGCAGGACGGGATCGGCGCCGGCGAGTCCGGCACCGATGTGCAGCGGATGCTCGACGGTGTACTTCGCCGTCTTGTAGCGGATCACCTTCAGGGACCGCCGTACGTCGGACTCGCCCTCGGGGTGCAGGATCTCCAGCGCCTCCCCGGCGATCAACTCGCGCGCCAGTACGGCCCACAGGCCGCGGGCCTGCCCCAGATAGGCCGCGGGCAGTCCACAGCCGGCGAACATCTGACCGGCCCACGCCATCAGCAGGTCCCCGGCCAGCATCGCCATCGACCGTGCCCGCGACTTGGGGCGCGATCCGGCCGAGAACGCGCCGCGCAGGGCCACCTGGGCGGTCGGCAGGCCGTGCCGCAGGGCGCTGTCGTCGATGATGTCGTCGTGGACCACCGCGGCGGCGTGGACGAGTTCCATGCTCGCCGCCGCTCGTACCATCGCGTCGCTGTCCGGTTGGCCCGCCGCCCGCCAGCCCCAGTAGCAGAAGGCCGAGCGCAGCCGTTTCCCGCGAGCGGTCACGGCCGTCAGGACATCGACGAGCGGCGCCAGTTCGTCGTCCAGCGCGAGCAGCGCCTCGGCCTCGGTCCGTACGAACCTCTCCAGTTCCCGGTCGACGCGGGACTTCAACGCCGCCTGTTCGCGGGGCTCAGTCACCTGTGCCGCCGGCAGCGGCGTCCGCGGCGGTCTCCGCGGCGGCCCGGCGTTGTGCGTGGCGCGCGAGCACCTCCATGTGCGCCTCGCCCCCGGCGCCGAAGAGACCGGCGCTCAGGCGGTCGGGGCTCAGGCGCTCGGTGCCGAGGCGGTCGAGGGCCAGCCGGCCGCGTGCCTGGAGGTCCCGGCTGCCCTGCGCCGCCAGGGCGCCGATGTCGGAGCGGCCCAGCAGACCGTGCGCCGCCTTCAGCGCCGACCCGCACGTGCTCAGCGCCAGATCCGCCAGTCCGGCCAGCAGAAGAACCGGCCGGCCCCCGCTGTCACCGTCGCCACGGTCGTCCTCCGGCAAGCCCACGGTCCCCACCCCTCTGCCCCACGGCCGGACACGTGCGTGCCCGGCCCTGACAGCAGAGTGACCGGTGGCAGGCGCCCCCGCCCGCCGGATACCCCATCAAGTGATCACTCGTTCACGCGTACGGGAGCGTCGGCCGGGGCCCGGGACCTGGAGCCCGGGCCCCGGGGTCACTTCTTCATCTGCTCGTTCCACTCCGCCTGGGCGGCGTTGAGTTCCTCGGCGACCTTGTCCGCGAACTCCTTGGCGGACATGTCCCCGAGAAGCACCTTCTGGAAGTTCGGCTCGTTGCCGGACTTGCTGATCGTGTTCCAGTCGGGCAGGTAGTACGGCAGGTCGACGATCTTCGTCGAGCCGTCGCTGAGCGCCTTCATCGCCGCCGCCGTCGGCTCCGCCTTCTGGATCCAGGCGTCGGCGGCGGCGTCGGTGTTCGCCGGTATGGAGCCCGCCGACTCGTTCCACGCGCTGTTGGACTTGTGGGAGGCGGCGAACTCGATGAACTTCCAGGCCGCCGCCTTGTTCTTGCTGTTTTTGAAGAGACCGAGGCCGTCCACCGGGTTGGAGACCTGGACACGCTCGCCGTTCGCCTGCGCCGGATAGGGCAGGCCCTTGAACTTCTCCTCGCCCAGCGACTTCACATGGTCCTGGTACGAGGCGAGGTTGTGCATCAGCATGCCGATGCTGCCGTTGTCGTACTGGGCGACCATCTTGATGAAGTCGTTGTTGACGTCGGCGGACGGCGTCACCTTCTTGTAGAGGGCGACGTACTTCTCCAGCGCCGCGACGTTCTTCGGGTCGTTGACCGTCGTCCTGTCGCCGTTCCAGAAGGACGTGATGCCGGACTGGCCGTACATGGCGTCCAGCGCCGGGGCGATCGACCCGGCGCCGCCGCGGATCGTGTAACCGAACCTGTCCGTCCCGGGCCTGGTGAGTTTCCCGGCGGCCTCGTAGAAGGCGTCCCAGGTGGTCGGGGGCTCAAGACCCGCCTGCGCGAACAGATCCGTCCGGTACCAGAGCGTGCCGTTGTTGGTGGAGCTGGGCACCGAGTACATCTCGTCCCCGCGACCGCCCGCCGCCTTCACGCTGTCCACCATCGACGGGACCAGCTTGCCCTTGAGCGGACCGGCGTCGATACGGTCGCCGACCGGCTCCAGGACCTCCCGGACCACGAGGTTGGAGAGGTAGGCGGTGCCGACGCCGCCGACGTCCGGGAGCCCGCCGCCGTCGATCGCCGTGTCGTACTTCTGCTGGACCTGGTCGATGGGGAGACCGACGTACTTGACCTCGATGTCCTTGTTCTGCTTCTCGAAGTCCTCGATGATCTGCGCCCAGATGTCCCGGCGCTCGCCCGTGTTGTTGTCCCAGAGGGTGATCTCCCCCTTGCCGGATCCTTCGCTGCCGCTTCCGCCGCTGCCGTCGTCGCCACACGCGGTGGCCGCCAGGGCGAGCACCGTCGTCAGGGAGACGGCCGCGGCCGTCCGCCCTCTGTTCGCCTTCGAGACTGTCATGATCGGCTCTTCTCTCTGAGGGTCTTTCCGAGGGGTCTTTTCCGGAGTGCGTGTCAGCCGGTGATACGAACGTCGGGGAAGTGCGTGGCCGCCGCACGGGCGAGCGCCGCCGCGGCCGGGCGGTCGAGCCGGCCGTCCGCGACGACTGTGCGGAACCGCCGCGAGACGACGGCCCCCGCCGCCAGCGGCAGCCGCCGTTCCCAGGCGAGCGAGGAGCCCACGCCGGGGTACTGGCCGGTGCGTACGAACCACGGGTCCCGCCGCGTCCGCTCGTCGGCCCCGGCGAAGACGAGCGTCCAGTCCCGGCCCGCCAGCGCCAGCCACTCCGCGGTGCTCCCGTGCACCGCGTCCTCGCCGCTCGCGGTCGCGGTGAACACCTCGGGCGGCGGGTCCGCCGCGTCCTCCTTGGGAGCCCGCCAGAAGAACCCGCCGTAACCCGCCCCCGGCCGCCCGTTGGTGGCCGGGCTGCCGATCGACAGGTCCGCGCCGGACACGTTGGTCAGCGTCGAGGCGAAGTGGAGGACCCAGGCATCGGCGGAAAGCGCGCGCGTGCCGAACGTGCGCCGCTCCCTGAGGAGTTCACGTCCCTCCCGGGCCCAGGACAGCTCCTCGTCGCAGCCGTCCGGCTCCCGTCGCGGCCAGCCCGCGTGCTCCTGCGCGCCGTGGTTGTCGAGCGCCACCGGGCCCCGGTCGCGTACGTAGGTACGGCCGCCCCAGAAGTTGACGCCCGCCACGTCCGGTACGGCGACGGACACCCCGAGGTGGTGCGCGTGGTCGGCGGGCCGCAGTTCGGTGACGACCCGGCCGCCGAAGGTCCGTACGGGATGCAGATACGGGCGCGGGGACAGCGTCGCGGGCAGTCGTGGCCGGTGGACGTAGTCGGCCACGGCGCGGCCGTCGCAGCGCAGCACCGTCGCGTCCGGCACCGTCGCGTCCGGCACCGGCACGTCCGACGCCGGCGGTCCGGCCTCGATCGCGGCCCAGCCGGCGCCCAGTTCCGAGAACGTGGCCAGGGTCTCGGCGCTCTCCGTGACCAGCGTGTCGATGCCCTTGACGATCCGGCGCGGCCCCGTCCCGCCGGGGGCGACGTACCAGGCGTCCGGGGGCAGCGGCGCGGGCAGCGGCGCCGTCCTGACGGCCTCCAGGATCCGCATGAACGCGCCGGTGCGGTGCGGCGGTACGAGAAGGTCCGCGCCCTCGCGCAGATGCGCGACCAGGTTCTCCAGCAGGTCCGTGCGCCCGTACACCGTCTCGGCGGGCTCCCGGCCCTCGGCCTCCACGAGCACCCGGTCCTGCTTGTACCAGAAGGTGACGCGGCCCCGGGTGCCGTGCATCACGACGTACGGCTCCGCGTTCCGCTCCGCGCACAGCGTGACGGCGACCGTGATCCGGGTGGAGCCCGCCGTGGTCAGCCGCAGACAGCTCGTGTCGTCGGCCTCGATGTCGTTGGCCCGGTACTGCTCCAGCTCGATCCCGGTGACGGACTCGGCCAGATCGCTGCCGTCGACGCGCAGGGCTGTCGCCACCGCGTGCGCGAGCGGATTGGTGAGCACCCCGTCCACGACGTCCCGGCCGTCCAGCGAGCGTCGCCCGGCCCAGGGGACGCGGCGGTAGTAGGCCTCGTCGCGTACCCATGCCCCGGCGGCGCCGATCCCGCGCAGCTGTCCGATCGCGCCGCCCCCGACCAACTCCCTTGTCGCGTCCAGGGCATGGGACCCGAGCGACTGGAACCCGATCTGGCAGACAGTGCCCGTCGCGGCCAGCCCGGCGAGCAGCCGCTCGTACTCCGCGTACGAGGCGGTGGTCGGCTTCTCCAGCAGGGTGTGCACCCCCCGGGCGGCGGCCGTGAGCGCGAGATCGGTATGCGTGTGGATGGGGGTGCAGATGACGGCGATCACCGCGCCCGTACGGTCGAGGAGTTCACCGAGATCGGCGGACTGCTCCGGGGCGCCGAAACCGGCCAGCTCCGCCGGGGACAGCGGGGTCAGCTCGCAGACGCCCACGAGCCGTACCAGGCCCGCCTGTTCGAGCCGGTGGATGTTGCGCAGATGGGAGCGGCCGTGGCCACGTGCCCCGGCGAGCACCACGGGCAGGCTCATCCCTTCACCGCCCCCGCGCTGAAGCCGGTGATCAGCCACTTCTGTATGAAGGCGAAGACGATGACGACCGGCACCGCGGAGATCACACCGCCGGCCGCCAGCGCGCCGAAGTCGACACTGTCCGCCCCGATCAGGGTGGAGAGACCGACCGGGATCGTCTGCTTGTCCTGGTCCATCAGGAACATCAGGGCGAAGAGGAAGTGGTTCCAGCTGTGGACGAAGGCGAAGGAGCCGACGGCGATCAGACCGGGCCGCAGCATCGGCAGTACGACGATGCGAAAGGCCTGGAGCCGTGAACAGCCGTCCACCCAGGCCGCCTCCTCCAGGGAGTACGGCACGTTCTTGATGAAGCCGCTGATCAGGATGATGGAGAGCGGGAGTTGGAAGACGGTCTCCGCGATGACCACGCTCAGCGGGGAGTTGATGAGCGAGAGGTTCTTGAAGATCTGGAACAGCGGCACCAGCATGAGCGCGCCGGGGATGAACTGGGAGCACAGCAGCGCCAGCATGAAGCCCTGCTTGATACGGAAGTTGAAGCGCGCCAGCGCGTAACCCCCGGCCAGTGCCACCCCCGTCGTACAGATCAGGGTGAACACGCCGATCAGCGCGCTGTTCTGGAAGAAGACGGAGAAGCTGCGGTCGTTCCAGACCTTCTCGAAGTGGTCGAAGGTCATCGGCCACGGCACCAGTGACGTGGAGCCGGCGGGCCGCAGCGAGAACAGCACCATCCAGTAGAAGGGGACGAGGGTGAAGAGGAGATACAGCCCGAGCGGCAGATAGATCTGCCACCGGGGCACCTCGTCGAAGGCGCGCTCGCGCCGCTTCCTCCTTACCGAGGGTGGCTTACGGCTGCCGCCCGCGGGCACCGGGGACGTGCCCTTCTCGGTCATGACCGCGGTCACTTGTGATCGCCTCCGAACTTGCTCAGGCGCAGATAGAGAATCGAGCAGAAGAGGAGGATCCCGAAGGCGACGGTCGTCAGCGCGGTGGCGTAGCCGAAGTCGTGTGCCTCGAACCCGGTGACCGCGACGTACAGCGGCAACGTGGTGGTGACGCCCGCCGGACCGCCCTCGGTGAGGGTGAGCAGCAGATCGACGTTGTTGAACTCCCACACGGCGCGCAGCAGCGTGGAGAGGATGATCGCGTCCCGTAGATGGGGCAGCGTGATGTGCACGAACTGACGCAGCCTGCCCGCCCCGTCGACCGATGCCGCCTCGTACAGATCCCCGGGGATGGACTGGAGATCGGCGAGGATGAGGATCGCGAAGAACGGCACCCCGCGCCAGAGTTCGGCCAGTACGGCGGCCCAGAAGACCGTGCCGGTGTCGGAGAGAACGGACGAGCCGTAGGTGCCGATGCCCGCGTCGGCGAGATAACGGCCCACGCCCGTCGAGGGGTTGTAGAGCAGCAGCCAGATGGTGGTCGTGAGGACGCCGGACACGGCCCAGGGCGAGAAGACCAGCGCGCGGGCCGCGGCCCGGCCCACGAACGTCTGGTTGACGAGGAGCGCGAGGATCAGGCCGAGGGCGAGCTGGAGCGTGACCTCGGTGAAGACCCACTTGCCGGAGAAGACGAGGCTGTCCCAGAACAGCGGGTCGTCGGTGAAGATCCGCTTGAAGTTGTCGAGACCCGCGAAGCCGTTCCGCCAGGGCTTGGTGGCGTTGTAGTTCTGCAGGCTGTAGTAGAAGACGCTGAGCATCGGATAGGCGATGAAGCCCACCATCAGCAGTACGGCCGGGGCGATCAGCAGATACGGAAGCCGGCGCGGCGAGAGCCCCGTGCCTTTTCTGCGGGCCTCCGGCTTCTTCGGAGCCCCTGGTGGGGCGCCTGACGAGTCCTGCGCCACAGCTGAGGCCATGACCGGTTCTCCGTTCCTTCGGTGAAGTCCTTCGGTGAAAGCGGGCGTGCGTTCCTGCCGTGCCGACGGGTGTGTCAGCTCACGTACGGATCGGGTACGTCTCCCGGCCGGGCCAGGAAGGCGAAGTCGCAGCCGGTGTCGGCCTGGGTGATCTGGTCCTGGTAGAGGGCGCCGTAGCCGCGCTGGTAACGGGCGGGCGGCGGCGTCCAGTCGGCCCGGCGGCTCGTCAACTCCTCGTCGCTCACATGGAGATGAAGGCTGCGCGCCTCGACGTCGAGGGTGATGAGGTCGCCGGTGCGGACGAGGGCGAGGGGCCCGCCGACGTACGACTCGGGCGCGATGTGCAGCACGCACGCGCCGTAACTGGTGCCGCTCATACGGGCGTCGGAGAGCCGGACCATGTCCCGTACGCCCTGCTTGAGCAGATAGTCGGGGAGGGGGAGCATGCCGTACTCGGGCATGCCGGGGCCGCCCTTGGGGCCGGAGCCCCGCAGGACCAGCACATGGTCCGGGGTGAGGGCGAGCGCCGGGTCGTTGATGGTGGTCTGCAGCTGCCGGTAGTCGTCGAAGACGACGGCGGGTCCGGTGTGCCGCAGCAGGTGGGCTTCGGCGGCGATGTGCTTGATGACGGCGCCGTCCGGGCAGAGGTTGCCGCGCAGCACGGCGACGCCGCCCTCGTCGGCGAGGGGGTTGTCACGCGTGCGTATGACGTCGTCGTTGTGGACGAGCGCGCCGTGGAGCTGTTCGCGCAGGGTGTCGTGCGAGACGGTCGGGCGGTCCAGATGCAGGACGTCGGTGAGCCGGGACAGGAAGCCGGGCAGCCCGCCGGCGAAGTGGAAGTCCTCCATCAGATACGCGCCGCCGGGACGGAGGTTGGCGAGTACGGGCACGGTGCGGGCGACCCGGTCGAAGTCGTCGAGGGTGAGCGTGATGCCGGAGCGGCCGGCCATCGCGATGAGATGGATGACGGCGTTGGTGGAGCCGCCGAGCGCGAGGACGGTGGCGACGGCGTCCTCGTAGGCGTCGGCCGTGAGGATCTTCGAGAGCGTGAGACCGCGCCGGACCAGGTCCACGATCCGCCGTCCGGACTCGGCCGCCATCCGTTCGTGTCCGGAGTCGACGGCCGGGATCGAGGAGGCGCCGGGGACCGTCACACCCAGCGCCTCTGCGGCGGCCGTCAGGGTCGACGCCGTGCCCATGGTCATGCAGTGGCCGGGGGAGCGGGCGAGGCCGTTCTCCAGTTCGGCCAGCTCGCAGTCGCCGATCAGCCCGGCGCGCTTGTCGTCCCAGTACTTCCACATGTCGGTGCCGGAGCCGAGGACTTCGTTTCGCCAGTGTCCGGGGAGCATCGGCCCGGCCGGTACGAAGACGGTGGGCAGGTCCACGGACGCGGCGCCCATCAGCAGCGCCGGTGTCGTCTTGTCGCAGCCGCCCATCAGGACGGCGCCGTCCACGGGGTAGGAGCGGAGCAGTTCCTCCGTCTCCATCGCGAGCATGTTGCGGTAGAGCATCGGGGTCGGCTTCTGGAACGTCTCGGAGAGCGTCGACACCGGGAACTCCAGCGGGAATCCGCCCGCCTGCCAGACGCCGCGCTTGACGGCCTGGGCGCGTTCGCGCAGGTGGACGTGGCAGGGGTTGATGTCGGACCAGGTGTTGAGGATCGCGATGACCGGCTTGCCGAGGTGTTCCTCGGGGAGGTAGCCGAGCTGGCGGGTGCGGGCCCGGTGGCTGAAGGAGCGGAGTCCGTCCGTGCCGTACCACTGGTGGCTGCGCAGGTCCTCGGGGGCGATCGTGCCGGGGGCGGTGGCGTCGGGGGCGGTCGCGTCGGGTGTCGTCATGTCGGCCAGCCCGCGATCAGGGCGGCGACCTCGGCGCGTACCGGCTCGGGCAGTACCCGGCTCGGCGGGCGTACGTCGCGCCGGCAGAGCCCCAGCGCCGCGAGCGCTTCCTTGACGACGGTCACGTTGTCGGCGGACTGCCGTGCCGCGCGCAGGTCCTCGAAGGGGCGGATCCGCTCGAAGACCTTCATGGCGGTGTCGTAGTCCCCGGCGCGAAGAGCCTCCAGCATGCCCAGCGAGACGGCCGGGGCGACATTGACGAGCCCCGAGGTGAAGCCCGTGGCCCCGCCCGCGAAGTACGAGGGGGCGTACAACTCGGCGAGTCCCGCCACCCAGACGAACCGCTCCAGACCCGCGTCACGCGCGAAGGCCGCGAAGCGCGCGGCGTCCGGCACGGCGTACTTCGCGCCGATGACGTTGGGGCACAGCCGCCCCAGCTCCGCGAGGCTCTCGCCGCGCAGCCGCGGATCACGGATGTACGGGACGACGCCCAGCTCCGGCACCGCCTCGGCGATGGCGCGGTGGTAGTCGATCCAGCCGTCCTGCGAGACGTACGGATGCACCGGCTGATGGACCATCACCATCGCGGCCCCGGCGTGCCGGGCGTGCTCGGCGGCGGCCACGGCGGTCGGTACCTCAAGGCCGATGCCGACCAGGATCGTGGCCTGTCCGGCGGCCTCGTCGATGGTCAGCTCGGTGACCGTACGGCGCTCGTCGGGGCTGAGCGCGTAGTACTCACCGGTGTTGCCGTTCGGCGTGAGCGTGCGCACCCCGCCGTCGATCAGCCGGCGCAGCAGGGCCCGGTGCGCCTCGGTGTCGATGGTGCCGTCGTCGGCGAACGGCGTGACGGGGATCGCGACGACGTCGGCGAGCGCTTCCCGCGACGCGTCGGGACCGGGGCCGGGGCCGGGGTCGGTCGTACGACCGGGCGGACGGCTCGTCATATGCGGTCTCCCTCGGGGAACGCCCGCCGTACGAAGGAGGCGATGTGGTCGTGCAGGGCGAGCGCGGCGCCGGCGGCGTCACCGGCCAGCGCGAGGCGCAGGATCTCCCGGTGCTCGTCGGCCTCCCGCGCCCAGGACGGGTCGGCGGCCCAGGCGACGGTCGAGACGAGCGCGGCCTGGTCGCGTACCTCGTCGAGCATCCGGGTCAGCATCGGGTTGCCGCAGGAGAGATACAGCTCGCGGTGGAACGCCCGGTTGGCGAGCGACCGTTCCGCCTGGTCCACCGCCTCGTCGGCCCTGAGCAGGGCGTCGCGGGCGGCGTCCAGCGAGGCGTGCCGGGCGAGGGAGCGCCGTAGCGCCTCCGGCTCCAGCAACAGCCGTACGTCGTAGACCTCGTGGGCCATGGCCGCGTCGACGGTGCGCACGGTGACGCCCTTGAACTGGCTCATTACGACGAGGCCGGTACCGGCGAGCGTCTTGAGTGCTTCTCGGACCGGAGTTTTCGACACCCCGAACCGCGCGGCCAGTTCGGTCTCGACCAGGGCCTGACCGGGGCTGAGACCACCGGTCAGGATGCCGTGTTTGATCGCTTCCAGAACGAACTGGGTGCGGGAGGGAATCGGACTCGGAGCGAAGGCCATGGGCGCTCTCACATCTCGCGTATCGCGTCTCATATATGACGTACGAAGTACGACGCGATGAAGCTAGGACCGCGCACATGTTTCGTCAATGCTTCGCGCAGAAGTTCTTCCGCGAGGGGGGCGGGCGGTCGGGTGGCGGCCGCCGGAGTGGGTGCCGGTCACGGAGTGTTCCACCCCTGGTGGATGGTGGCGGCGGCTTATACCGGAGTGGTGCGTTTTGGTCCAGGCTGCCTGATGCGTCATATGCCGTTCGGTTACAGCCAGTTGATGATGTTGCGGGTTGGGGTGTACGCGCGGGAGGCAGGGCCCGTGTGTGGCGGTGCGGGCGGACCGTCCGCGGCCCTCCGTGGGCGGCGATCGACGGGCCCGGCAGAGGACATGGAGCAAGGTGTGTGCGGCGGTTACCGGACGAGTCGGTCGAACGCGGCGGGCAGGCAGGCGCTCGCGGCGCTACTGGGCTCCACCCGTGCGCAGGTGCTGTTGCACGTCGCGGCCGATCCGGCCGCGACGGCGACCGATCTCGTACACCGACTGGGTGTCTCGGCTGCCACGGTCTCCCATCACGCGTCGGTGCTGCGCCGGTCGGGACTGATCACCACGCGCCGTACCGGCGGCAGCGTCCGCCACGCCCTCACCCCGCTGGGGTGCGGTGTCCTGGACGCCCACGGCATGGGCTGCCCCCGCTGAACACCCGGACAGAGGCACTTCGCGCGGCCTTGTGCTGCCCGGCGGGCTGTTCGGGCGCTGGAATGCCTGAGCGAGTTTATATGTGCTCACAGATAACTCGTGGGGGCGTGCGTCGCCGCCTGGTTCTGGCATTTCGAGCGCTCTTTTCGAGCAGAACCGAAAAGCTTGTCAGGTCGTTCCGTACGGGAACACACTATGGGCGTTCGGCGATACGGATCGCTGAAGTCCGGCCATTTCTATGGGGAGTTCGGGGTCCTGACCAGCACCGAGTGACGGGAACGCAATTTCCGTCCGGCGTTGCGTCATGGAGATGCGTAACGAAAGGAGGGTAGCCGCCTCGACCAGCGAACCCGTTCAGCAGGGATAACTCTGCTCAGAGTCACGCATTTACAGGAAACGCGCCGTCGTGGCGTTTCAGGGACCCGCTGAGCCGATGCGACATCGCCGGCAATCGGGCCGGAGATGAGGGTGATGAACGTGGTGGATTCTGTCTTTGTCATGCCCGGTACGGTGGCTGCCCCGCGCGGAGGCATCCTGCGCGATCTGCACAACCGTTACGAGACCGTACGTGAGGCGCTGTCCCGTATCGACAAGGCGGCCCGCGACATGGGGCTGCCCAACATCAGTACCCGGCTCATCGAACACAACGGGACGAGCGACCGGCGCGGCCCCGAGGTGCAGTATCTGGAGATCTTCGCGGTCAGTATCGCGACGCACCACATGCTGATCGCCGAGGGCGCCGAGCCCGTCGCGATCGTCGGGCAGAGCATCGGGGAGTTGTGGGCCCTGGCCGCCGCGGGGCACGTGTCGGTGGAGGACGCCGCGCGCCTGGCCGTGGCCCGGTCCGAGGTACTGACCCGGCAGAGCTGGAACGGCAAGATGCTCGCGGTCGGAGTGGACGGACGCCGGGCCGAATCGCTCGCCGGGCTGATGGACCATCCCGATCTGGTGCTGGCCTGCGAGAACGCCCCTCGGCAGAGCGTCATCAGCGGGCCCAGGCAACTGATCGAGCACGTGGAGCGGGTGGCCGACTCGCTCGGCTGGCCGAGCCTCCCCCTGGACGTCCCGCATCCGACCCACACCCCGGCGATGGCGCGGGCCGCGCGCGATCTGCGGGCGACCGCGCCACGGGTTCCGTACGGCTCCGGGCGCTGGCGCGTGTGCTCACCCTGGCTGGGCCGGGATGTCGGCGACGACGACCCGGTCGACCTGGTCGCCGGCGCACTCACCTCCCGGGTCCGGATGCTGCACACGATCCGTCAGCTGCACGCGGCGGGCGCCGACGCCTTTGTGGAGTGCGGGGAGTGGGCCGTCGTCACCAAGTTCGTCGAGGCGTCGATCCCGGGCGTGCGGTGTGTCGTCCCGCTGAGCGAGAGCGACCCCGTCGAGGTCGTCCGGGCCCTGGTCGCCGAGTCGGCCGAGGCCGCCGGCGGAGCCCCGTTCCGGCCGCGTCCGTCCGCGCCGCCGAGCAACGGACGTGGCCCGGTCGTGCGGGTGACTCTGCCCGCGCCGGCCGGACCGGTCGAGCCCGCCCCGTCGGCGGCCCCGTCCGCCCCCTCCACCCCGTCCGCCCCCTCCGCTTCGTCGGCTCCGTCCGCCGTGGCCACCGTTGCCCCCGCGGTCACCTCGTCGGCGTCCGACGGGTTGGAGTACGAGACGGTGCTGGCCGAGTTGCAGACGCTCTACGGCGACTTCCTGGGCTATCCACCGGACCTGCTCGGCGAGGACGACGGCCTGGAGTCCGAGCTGGGTGTGGAGTCGCTGAAGCAGGTCGTGCTGCTCGGGCGGGTGTCCGACCAGTTCGACCTGCCGGAACTGCGGTCGAATTCCTCCCTGCTGTCCGTCGGCACGCTGCGCCGGATCGCGGAATCCGTCGTGGCGGGCCGGGCGGAGGCCGCCGGGCGATGACCTCCGACAACCTGCGCGGCCGGGTCGCACTCGTGACCGGGGCCGCGAAGAGCCTCGGCGCGGACATCGTCCGCCGTCTGGCGCGGGGCGGTGCCCACGTGATCGTCAACTACTTCCACTCCGTCGACCAGGCCAAGCTGCTGCGGGCCGAGCTGGAAGAAGCCGGGCACAGCTGCGAGTTCATCCGCGCGTCGGTGGCCAAGACCAGCGAGATCGACCGGATGTTCGACGAGATCCAGGAGCGGCACGGCGGCCTGGACATTCTGATCAACAACGCGGCGGGCGGGGCGTTCCTGCCTCTGTTCGACATCGACGACACCTACTGGCAGCGGGCCTGGTCCACCAATGTGATGGGCGCCTATCACTGTTCACGCCGTGCGGCCGAGCTGATGGCGGGACGAGAGGGCGCGAACATCCTCTGCCTGTCCAGCGTCGGGGCGCACCAGCCGGTGCCCGGATACGGCCCCGGCGGGGTCACCAAGGCGGCCATGGAGTCGCTGGTCCGGTATCTCGCGCTCGAACTGGTCGACCAGGGCATCCGGGTCAACACGGTGCTGCTGGGCTCCGTCGCCAGCGAGATTGTCGTCAATCTCGACGATCCGGCGGCGGCGCTCGGTGACCCGGCCAGGGCCGGTGAACTCATGCGCCGTACCCTCTCGACGCCGGACGCGGCCAAGTTGATCGTCCATCTCCTGCACGAGGACACCGGCTTCATCACCGGTCAGACCATCGTCGCCGACGGAGGCATCGGCATCGGCGGGATGCAGGGTCTGCGGCTGAACAGCAGACTGGCGGACCAGGTGAGCACGCCCGCCCGACGTCAGCCGGCCGCGCGGGCTGAGGTGACGACACCGCCCGAGCCCACCCGGCCCGCCCCCGAGCGACCGGCGGCGACCCAACTGCCCCCGCCCGCAACGGTGGAGACACCGGCGGCGACTCGTACCGCGACCCCGGCGTCGGTCCGACGGTCGGTCCGACCGCCGGACCCGGACCCGGATCCGGTCCCCGATCACGACCCAGGAGCCGTGGCCGTGGTCGGGCTCGGCCTGGCGCTGCCCGGCGCCAACAACACCTCCGAGTTCTGGGACCGCCTGCGGGAGGGCGTCCTGCTCTCCAGCGAGCCGTCCGCCTTCGACCTCAAGCACTTCTGGGCGCCCACCCGGGCCGAGACCGACGCCTTCTACGTCCGCGAGGCCGGCTACCTCCACGACTTCGTCCCCGACCCCGCCTCCCTCACCGAACCGGACGGCAACATCGGCCACCCCGGATGGCCCCGGACCACCCGCTGGCTGCGGCACTGCGCCGTCCAGGCCCTGGCAGGCGTACGCCGAGACCCGACGGACCGGTGGCTCGCCGCGACCACCGGTATCCACGACCAGACGGGACTCGGCACCCAGGGCGTCGTCCTCGGTGACGAATACCGCCGCATGGTGCGCGAGGCGATCCCCGCCGGCCAGGACGGCGACTGGCTGGCCGAGTTGGCCGACCACGCGATCAGCGCGCACTACGGCGGCGACGGCGGGGACCCGAAGGCCTACCTCCCCGCGTCCGTCTCCCGGAACGCGCTGCGCGGGCTGATCCCCGCCGAGTCGCAGCATCTGACCCTCGACGCGGCCTGCGCCAGCGGACTGTTCGCCATCGACGCGGCGGTCAAGGCCCTGCGCGACGGCTCCTGCGACGTGGCGCTGGCCGCCGGTACGTCGGTGATCGAGCCGATCGGGTTCACCCTCTTCTGCCGGGCCCAGGGCATCTCGATGAGCGGCAAGGTACGCCCCTTCGACCGGGCGGCCGACGGGACCCTGATCGGTGAGGGCGCGGTCGTACTCACCCTCAAGACCTACGCGCGTGCCGTGGCGGACGGCGACCGGGTGCTCGGTGTCATCCGGGGCACCGGTCTCGCCGCCGACGGCCGGGGCAAGGGCATCCACGCCCCGGCCACGCGCGGGCAGGAGCTGGCCATCTCCCGGGCCTGGGCCGACGCCGGCGTCGAGGCCGACGACGTGGACTGGGTCGTGGCACACGGCACCGGCACACCGGTGGGCGACGAGATCGAACTGCGCTCGCTGCTCTCCCGGTTGGGGCCCCGGGAGCGGGCGTGCCTGATCACGTCGAACAAGCAGGTCTTCGGGCACACCGGTGTGCTGGCGGGCCTGGTCTCGGTCGCGCACGCGCTGGTCGCCCTCGAACGCGGGGCGGTCCCCGGCCAGCCCGTCGTCACCGATCCACATCCCCTGCTGGGTGACGGCGAGCAGCTGACCGTGCCGGTCAAGGACGCGCCCTGGCCGACGGACGACGCGCGGCCGCGAGTGGTCGGGGTGTCGTCGTTCGGCCTCGGCGGCGCGGACGCGCACGTGGTCCTGTCCGACCGCGTGTCACCCGCCGCTCCCGCGCGGAGGCTGGGCCGTGACGTGGCCACCGACACGGAGGACCTGGTCGTCGTGGGCTGGAACACCCATCTGCCCGGTCTGGACGCCGCCCGGGTACCGGCCTGGCTGGGCGGTGACGGTCCGCTCCCGGAGTCCGGCTTCGGTACGCCGTACCCGCTGCCGTCCCCACGGGACGTACGCATCCCGCCACTGACGATGCGTCACATGGACGCCGCGCACCTCATGATGCTCCAGGCCCTCGGCCCGCTGCTGGAGCAGCTCGGCGAGCCGGGCACCAGCCTGCGGCCCACCACGGCGGTGATGGTCGGATCGACGCTGCCGACCACGCACAACACCCAGGCGGCGCTGCGGGTACACGCCCGCGAGTGCGCCACCACCTTCGACATCCTGCCCGACCCGGTGCAGGCGCGGACGCTGAGGGAGTACCTGGAGAAGGGGATGGCGGAGGCCAAGGGGGTGATCCCCGGCGACCTGAACGAGGACGACTTCACCGGTGCGGTGTCCTGCATCCTGTCGGGCCGCGCCGCCAACTACTACGACTTCCAGGCCATGGGAGCCAGCCTCTACTCCCAGCGGGACTCCGCGCACACCGCCGTCGACCTGGCCCTGCGTCAGCTCCGGCACCGGGCCTGTGACCTCGCCCTCGTCGGAGCCGTATGCCTGCGGCCGATCAGCGGCTGGGACCGCCACCTCGACGGTCTGGTGCCGGAGGGCCGGTCCATCGCGGAAGGCGCCGCCGTCCTGGCGGTCACCCGGCGCTCCACCGCGCTGGCGCACGACCTGCCCGTCCTGGGCACGCTCTCCACCGCGATCGAAGGTGCCGATCCGCCGTACCCGGCCACGCCCGCGCACGACCTGCCCGTCCTGGCCGGCGCCGGACACACCTATCTGTCGCTGGACGCCCTGCTGGCGGTCGTCAAGGGCGTCGTCACGGGAACGGACACCGTCGTGACACCCGCCGCCGCCGGATCACCGCTGATCCGGTTCACGCGGCCGGACGGCCCGTCCGACCACGGCCGGGCGGGGGAGTCGGCGGCTGTACGTACGGAACCGGCGCCGGCCGTCCGTACCGAGCCGGTGCCCAGCACCACCGACCGCCGCGACCCGGCCCACTCCGACTCCGACTCCGACTCCGAGGACTTCACCGGCCGCCGGCAGACCTTTCGTCTCGTCCCGACACCCCCACCGCCGGAAGGAGGCCCGGACACACCGCCGATCCCACCGGGCACCGTCGTCCTCACCGACGCGCCGGATCTCGCCGCGGCGGTCACCGGACCGGACATCGCCGTCTGGTCGCCGCGGCCGGGTGTCAGGGCCGCCGACCACGTTCCGCCCGAGGAGGCGGCCGGCGCCCTGGCCGAACTGCCCTTCATCCCGCGCCACATCAGGGTCCTGTCCCGGCTGCCCGCCCACGACGACGTGGACGACGACGCCGAGGCCACCCGGCTGGAAGACCTCCAGGACCTCACGTTCACCACACTCCAGGCGGCGCTGCCCGCGCTTCGTACCGGCGGCACACTCGGCGCGCTCCTGCTCGGCGCCGTACCGGACGACCTGCCGCCCCCGCTGAGCGGGCTGTTCACCGGACTCGTCCGCTCCGTACGCGCCGAAGTCCCGCAGTGCGGCGGGGTGATCCTGCTCAGCGACGCGGCGGACGCCGCGACCGCCCTCGACCAACTCGCCCTGGCGGGCAGCGCCAAGGTACCGACGCACACGCTCGTCCGCCGCAGGGACGACTGGCTCACCCTGGCCGTCGTCGACGACCCCGCGGCGCCGCTCCCGGCGGGGAAACCCACCCTGCCGCCCGGCGCGGTCGTCGTCGCCTTCGGCGGCGCCCGGGGGATCACCCCCGAACTCCTTCACGCGGTCGCCGAGACCAGCGACCGGCCGCATGTGTACGTCATCGGCCGCACCCCGCTGCCCGAATCCGGCGACGCGCTGCCCCCACAGGCCCAGTTCATCGCCGCCGAACGCCGCAGACGCCCCGGCGCGTCGCTGGGTGAGCTGCGGGCCGCCTACGTGAAGGCCGAGGCACGCCTGGAGGCGCACCGTACGGTGCGACGGCTGGCGGAGCTGTGCGGTCCGGGCCGGGTCCACCACCGCGTGTGCGACATCCTCGACGCCGACCGCACCGCCGCCGTACTGGACGAAGTCCTGGACCGCCACGGACAGATCGACCTGCTCATCAACACCGTTCTCGACCTGCGGTCGCGTGCGCTGCACGCCAAGACCCTGACCGATTTCCGGGCGGTCCGGGCCACCAAGGCGACCGGCTACCGCAACCTCAGACGCGCCCTCGCCGGCCGCACACCCCGTATCTGGTGCAACTTCAGCACCCTGGCCACACTCGCCCCCGCGCCCGGAGACATCGACTACTGCGCCGTCAACGAGTACCTGGCGTACGCGAGCGCCCAGGCCCAGCGGGACGCACCGAAGGGCCATCAGGAGATGGCGATCCTGTGGAGCGGCTGGCGGGAGGTCGGTGTCGCCAGCAGCGTCAGCATGCGGGAGACCCTCAAACGCAACCAGATGGACGCCTACATCAGCACCGCGCAAGGACGCGCGCAGTTCCTCTCCGCCGTGACCCGGCCACCGGCCGGCGGGGTGGCCTTCTTCATCCGGGAACAGGAACGCGTCCTGCTGGCCCGGCGCGGGATCACCACCCACGATTTCGGCAACCCAGGCAACTCGGCCAACGCCGACGACGGAAATCTACGGATCCCCGCCCCCGACGCCCCACCGCCCGCCCCGGCGGATCCGGCGCTGACCACTCCGCTGCTCGACGGTGTCCAGTACCGGGGCAGGAACTGGGCCGTCTTCACCAAGACCTGGGACCCGGCCACCCTGGCCGAGCGGGACGGGCGTTGGATGCGCCACCACCGGGTCAACGGTGAGTACACCCTGCCCGGCACCTTCACCCTTGAGGCAGCCGCCGCCGCGGCCGCGACCCTCTGCCCCGACCTGGTGGTCACCGGCTTCCGCGGTCTCGCCTGCCGGACGTCGATCACGGTCCGGCTCGCCGGGCCACTTCGTACCGTCGCGGTGGAGGCCCGGGTCACGAGCCGCGAGCGCGGTCGCACCGAGGTGGCCGTCAGGATGACGGCGCACCGGATCGGCAAGAACGGCAAGGTGCTGCGCTTCAACGACCTGCTGTGCGAGACGACGGTCGTGCTGGCGGATCGCTACCCCGTGCTCGCCGCGCCCCCCGACTCCTCGTCGTACGAGCCCGAACCCGATTTCGCGATGCCGGTCTACTCGCCCGACCCGCCGATCTCGCTCACCGGCCCGTTCGCCGGCACCAGCGACTACGCGCGCGGGCCGGACGGGAACAGCGCCCGCTTCAGCCTGGACCACGAGGCCTGGGCCCCGGCCCTGGCCGGGATGACCGTACCGACGATCCTGCTGGACGCGATGGTGCATCTGTTGCTGCTGCCACCGCGCGGTGACAGCCCGCCGCTGGTCGGTCCGATGGCCGGTCTCGACGAGGTCGATCTGAGCGGGCCGGGCAACGACTGCCTGCTCAGCGCGGAGGACCCGGCCATCCGGCTGCACTGCGACTACGCCACCGGGGACCTGACCGCCGCGACCGGTGACGGCCGGGTGCTGGCCCGGATCACCGGGGTCACCGCCCACCCCCTGGACCACAGCGGGGAGTTGATCCGGCCACGTCCCCGCGTTCCCCAGGCGCCCGTTTCGTGAAGGCCAGGATTCGCGACAGCAGTCGCCCGTTTCGTGACAGCCAAGGATTCGTGACAGCCAAGGAGACAGCAGTGTTGTGGCAGGACATCACGATCGCCGGGACCGGCGCGTGGGTACCCCCCATCAGACCCGAGCACACGCCGCGCGGCGGGCCGGGCAACGGGCAGCCTTCCGCCTTGGCGCTCAACGGATTCACCTCGGCCGCCGTCTCGACGGACCACACGGCGACGCAGATGGCGGCCCGCGCCGGCCTCAAGGCGCTGCGCCACGCGGACGTCTCCAGTGCCGACCTGAGCCTGCTCGTGCACGCCGGCTTCCAGGACGTGGACCACTACACGCCCGCGGCCTATCTGATGCGGGTGCTCGGGGGCAAGGACACCGCCGGGATCGAGATCGGTGCCGCCAGCGACGGCGGCGGCGTCGCGCTCGTCGCCGCGGCCGAACACCTCACCGCCCGGCCCGCCGCGAAAGCCACGCTGGTCACCACCGGTGTCCGGTTCCCGGAGGAACGGTGGGGCTACTCGCGGGAGTTGGGTTATGTGGCCGGTGACGCCGGCGCCGCCGCCGTACTCACGCGAGGCACGGGCTTCGCCCGCCTGGTGGCGACCGCCCATGTCACCGAGCCGCAGTTGGAGGGGCAGACCCGGGCCAGGGTGGGGTACACCGGGGCCGCCCGGCGGTTCCCGGTCGAGGAGACCGGGTTCATGCCCCACATCGACGTGCTGCAACGGGCCACCCACCGCTGCGTCGAGACCGTCCTCGACGAGGCCGACGTGAAACCGGCGGACGTCTCGCACGTGGTGCCCATCGCGATCGGGTCGGTCGTGCTCGACCTGCTGCTCACCGGCTCACGGCTCGGCCTCCGCGCCGACGACACCAGCTGGACCTACGGCCGGCACCTCGGCCACGCCGGGCCGTCCGACGTCCTGCTCGCCCTCGACCGGACGTTCCGCTCCGGCACGCTACGGGCCGGACAGCGCGTCCTCGTCGTGAGTTTCGGAGTGGGCTTCCGCTGGACCACAGCACTGTTCGAAGTCACCCGCGATCCCGTCACCTCGGCACCGGCCGGGCACTCACCCACAGAAGGAAGTCGTCCATGACAGACACGAGTACGGCGACCACCGCGTCGATCCCGCTGGCACCGCGGGCCCTGCCGCTGCTGGGCCACGCACTGCCCCTGCTGCGCGATCCGCTGGCGTTCATCATGTCCCTGTCCGAGTACCGCAAGATGGTCCGCGTCCGGCTGGGCCCGAGCACCGCCGTGATGATCTGCGATCCCGCCCTGACCCGGCAGGTGTTTCTCAACGACCGCGTCTTCGACAAGGGCGGGCCGATCTACGACCGGATCAGCGAGGTCATCGGCGACGGCCTGTCCACCTGCTCGTACTCCCTGCACCGGCGGCAACGGCGGCTGTGCCAGCCGTCGTTCCACCCCACCAGGCTCGCCGGGTACGGGGCGGTGTTCGCGCGGGCGGCCGAGCTGAAGGCGGGATCCTGGCGCGACGGCGACGTCCTCGACATCACCCAGGAAATGATGACGCTGACGACGCGGGCCACCATGGAGACGATGTTCAGCGGCTCGCTGCCGACGGAGACCATGCGGCAGTCCCTGGCCGACACCGCCACCATCGTGAGCGCGTTCTTCCGGCGGATGATGACCCCGGCCCTGCTGCGCCAGCTGCCGACCCGGCAGAAACGCCGGTACGACGAAGCGCGCAGCCGGCTTGCGGCCACCATCGCGGAGATCGTCGCCGAGCGGCGGGCCGATCCGACCGACCGTGCCGACCTGCTCTCCGCGCTGGTCGCGGCGGTCGACGAGGAGAGCGAGGGCGGCCAGAAGCAGCTCAACGACGACGAACTGGCCGACGAGGCCCTCACGTTCTTCCTCGGCGGGATGGAGACCACGGCCATCACCCTGGCCTGGGCACTGCACCTGCTCGCCACGAACCCGGACATCCAGCGCCGGCTCCAGGCCGAGACCGACGACGTCCTGGCGGCGGGGCGGCTGGAGGCCGAGCACCTGCCCTCGCTCGACCTGGCCGCCCGGGTGGTGACCGAGACGCTACGGCTGTATCCGCCCGCGTGGATGATGACGCGCGCGGTCAGACAGGACACCGAACTGGGCGGGGTACGGCTCAAGGGCGGCAGCACCATCGTGCTCAGCCCGTACCTCCTGCACCGCAGGCCCGACCTCTACACCGATCCCGACCGGTTCGACCCCGACCGCTGGATCGGCGCTCAGCCCGACCGGGCCACCTACATCCCCTTCGGCGCCGGCGCGCGCAAGTGCATCGGGGACCAATTCGCCCTCACCGAGGCGATCCTGGCGCTCACCGCCATCGTCGCCCGCTGGGAGCTGACCCCCGTCGGCGACGAGCCGTTCAAGCCCAAGGTGGAGACCAGTCTGAGTTCGCGCGGGCTGACCCTGCGGCTCAGTGAGCGCCGCATGGGCGGCGCCGGCGGCGCTGTGCTCCGTGTGGCGTCGCCGCGGTCCGCATCCGCCAAGTCATCCACGCAGCCGGGCGGCGCCACCTGCCCGGTGACGCACCAGGAGTGATGCCATGAAGCCTCACCTGAAGCCGCTGGTGAAGCGCCTTCTCGCCTCCCGCAAGGCCGATCTGCTCGGCGCGACCCCGGCCGACGCCCTGCACGCTCCCTCCCGTCCGTACCCGAACGGGTGGTTCTGCCTGGCCTTCAACGACGAGCTGCGACGCGGATCCGTCATCACCCGTCCCCTCGCGGGCGCGGAGGTCGTCCTCTACCGGACGACCAAAGGCGTGCTACGGGCCGTCCGGCCGCGGTGCCCGCACCTGGGAGCGCATCTCGGGGTCGGCGGATCGGTCGAGGGCGAGGAGATCGTCTGCCCCTTCCACCGGTTCGCGTTCGACCCGGCCGGCGTCTGCGTACGTACGGGCTACGACAAGGCGCCGCCGAAGGCGTCCCTGACGCAGTACCCGGTGTGCGAGGCCAACGGCGGGATCTACGTGTGGTGGCACGCGCTCGGCCTGCCCCCGGAGTGGGAGGTCCCGGCCCTGCCCCTGGACGACCGGCAGCCGTTCAGCCACGACACGTTCGACATCGCCGGGCACCCGCAGGACGTCATCGAGAACGCGTTCGACTGGGGTCATCTGCCGGCCCTGCACGGTCTGAAGGACCTCGTCATCGACGGCCCACCGGTGACCGGGGAACCGGTCAGCACCGTCACCGCGACCGCCCGGGGCACCGTCATGCGCGGGTCCCGCCAGTCGTACACCCTCACGGTGATCGGACTGGCCACCATCGCGGCACGCACGGTCCTGCCGCGAGGTGCGGGCAGCCTGTACGTGATGCTCCACGCGACCCCGACCAGTCCGGGGCGCATCCAGCTCCGGTTCGGCACGAAGCTGGAGCTGACCGGCGTCCCCGGCCTGCCGGCGAAGGCCGGGCGCGCGGCGGCGATGCCCGCCGCCCGGCTGCTCAGCACGGTCCTCCAGCGGGTGGCGAGCGTCGACACCGGCGCCGACCTGCTGATGTGGCACCACCAGGAGCACGTCGAGCACCCGAAGCTCGCCAAGGGCGACGGCCCCATCGGCCGCTACCGGCAGTGGGCGCAGCAGTTCTACACCGAACCCGCGGGCGGCCTCGTGTCGCGGCCTGCCCGGACCGAGGCGCGCAGTTCCGAGGAGTGACCGTCGGCCGCGACGGCCCGGCCCGGCCCGGAAGCCGGCCGGGCCGGGATGGAGAGGGAGGGGACATGGCAGCGGAGAACGGTACGCCCGGCGCCGGGCGGCGACTGGCGGTGCTCGGCGCGGGGGTGATGGGGTCGGGCATCGCCGCGCTGGCGGTCGGGCACGGGGTCGCGGTGTCGTTGATCGACCTGGACCGGCGCCGGCTGGCCGAGGCCCCGACGCGGATCGGCAACCAGGTGCGGACGGCCCGGCTGATGGGCGCGCTGCCGGACGGGGCCGTCCCCGGCGCCCTGGTCACCGGCCTGTCGCTCGCCGACCTGGTGACGGCCGACGACGCGCCCCCCATCGCGGTGATCGAGGCGGTGACCGAGGATCCCGACGCCAAGGCGAAGGTCCTCGCGGACGTCTGCGCACTGGTCGCGCCGGGCACCCCGATCATCTCGAACACGTCGGCGATCCCCATCGACGAACTGGCCGGGGCGATGGCACGGCCGGTCGATCTGATCGGCACCCACTTCATGAATCCGCCCTATCTGATCCGGACGGTCGAGGTCATCCGGGGCACGCACACCGGCGAGGCCACCCTGGCCGCGCTGCGGGCCCTGCTCGCCACGCTGCGCAGGCAGTCGATCGTGGTCGACGACGCGCCGGGTTTCGTCACCAGCCGGCTCCTGCACCCCATGATCAACGACGCGGTACGGGTGGTCGCGGCGGGCACCGCGAACGCCGAGTCGGTCGATCTGCTCATGCAGGGCTGCCTGGGCCACCCGACGGGCCCGCTGCGTACCGCCGACCTCATCGGCCTGGACAACCTGGTCGATTCGCTGTGGGTGCTGCACAGCAGAACCGGCGACGAAGGCTGCCGCCCCTGCGACTTGCTGCTGGAGATGGTGCGGGCCGGCCGTCTCGGCCGCAAGAGCGGGCGCGGCTTCTACGAGTACGAGGGAGAACGTGCATGACCACGTCATCCGACCGACAGGTGCCGGAACCCATCGGCGGCTCCGACACCGTCCAGACGGACCTGCTGCGGTTCCTGGAGAAACGGACGGGCAAGACCTGGGCGACCGACGCGGACGTCTTCGGTTCCGGCGGGCTGTCCTCCCTCTTCGCCATGGAGCTGGTGGTGCACCTGGAGAGGACGTACGGCATCGCCGTCCGTGGCGCCGACCTGCGGATGGAGAACTTCCGCACCGTGCTGCGGATGGCCGCGCTGGTCGAACGGCTGCGGCAGCCGGCGTCCGGCGGCACCGGTGGCAGTGGCGGTTCCGGTGGCTCCGGTGGCTCCGGTGGTTCTGGTGCGTGAAGCCGTCGCCGCGGCGGCCGCCGCGGTCACCGAACTGGTCGGCGACCAGGCGGCCGACTGGGACCGGGCGGGCCGGCTGCCCGAGGACGTGGTGCGCAAACTCGGCGCGGCCGGGCAGTTGACCGCCCAGATCCCCTCGGCGTACGGCGGACCCGGCTGGAGCAGCGCGGACAGCGGCGAGTTCACCGCCCATGTCGGCAGTCTGTGCAGCTCGCTGCGGAGCGTCATGACCTCGGGCGGCATGGCCGCGTGGACCGTGGAGCGGCTCGGCGACCCGGCACAGGCGGCGGATCTGCTGCCTCGGCTGGCCTCCGGCGACACGGCGGCCGTGGCCTTCAGCGAACCGCGCGCGGGCAGCGACCTGTCGGCCATCGAGACCACCGTCACCGTCGACGGCGACACCCTGGTGCTCACCGGCCGCAAGAAGTGGGTGACCGCCGCCGAGTACGCCGATCTCCTCCTGGTCGTCGCACGGATGGGCGAGGAGGGCGCCGTGGTGGTGGTGCCCCGCACGGCCCCCGGGGTACGACTGCGGCGGGTGGCCGATCCGCTGGGCTGCCGGGCGGCCGGGCACGCGGATCTCCGGCTCGACGAGGTGCGGTTGCCGCTCAGCAGTCTGCTGGGCGGCGGGCGGCAGCCGCTGTCCCTGCTGGTGACGACGGCCCTGGCCTACGGCCGTATCTCCGTCGCCTGGGGGTGCGTCGGGATCCTGCGCGCTTGCGTGGCGGCGGCCGTCGAACACGCAGGATCCCGGCACCAGTTCGGCCGCCCGCTCGCGCAACACCAGCTCGTCGCCAGGCACTTGGCCGACCTGTGGACCGCCGAGCAGATCGCCACCCGGGCCTGTGAGTACGCCAGCCGCCGCTGGGACGAGAACGCCGCCGACCTGGGCACCGCCATCGTGCTGGCGAAGTACGTCAGCGCCGGCCACGCGGCCAGGGGCGCGGCCGCCGCTGTCCAGGTGCTCGCGTCGGCCGGTGCGCGGGACGGCCATGTCGTCGCGCGGGCGTACCGCGACGCCAAGCTCATGGAGATCATCGAGGGCAGCAACGAGGTGTGCCAGCTGATCCTGGCCGACCACGCGCTCAGTCGGCGGTGACCGTCAGGCCGTCGGGCGGTCTCGCCGTTACACCGACACGCCGTTACATCGACACGCCGTCACGTCGACACAGGGAGATGAACATGGGCGACACCACCCCGACGGTCCCGCCCACGACCGTGAAGTGCCTGGTCTGGGACCTCGACAACACGCTCTGGCACGGCACGTTGCTGGAGGACGAGAACGTCGACCTCCCCGCGGCGATCCGCGAGGTGATCGTCGGCCTGGACGCGCGGGGCGTACTCCAGTCGGTGTCCAGCCGCAACGACCACGACCTCGCCTGGGCCCAGTTGGCGGCGCTCGGCGTCGCCGACTACTTCGTCGTGCCGGAGATCGGCTGGGGCCGCAAGTCGGACGCCGTACGCCGGATCGCCGAGCGGCTGAACTTCGACCCCGGCACCCTCGCCTTCATCGACGACCAGCCGGCCGAGCGGGCCGAGGTCGCCTTCCATCTGCCGGACGTGCGCTGCTACCCGGCGGAGGACGCCAAGACGCTGCTCGACCTGCCCGAGTTCAGCCCGAGGTCGGTGACCGTCGACGCGCGTCAGCGCCGGAAGATGTACCAGGCAGGCTTCCGGCGTACGGCCGAGCAGACCCGGTTCACCGGCTCCGACGAGGACTTCCTCCGCTCCCTGGACATGGTGATGCGCATCGGGCGGGCCACGGAGGACGAGCTGTCGCGGGTCGAGGAACTGACCCTGCGCACCAGCCAGATGAACGCGACCGGCGTGCACTACCCGGACGAGGCACTGCGCGCGCTCCTCGCCCACCCCGGCCATGAGGTCCTGGTCACGACACTCACCGACCGCTTCGGATCGCACGGTGCCGTGGGCGTGCTGCTGCTGGAGAAGCACCCGAAGGCGTGGCACCTCAAGTTGCTCGCGACCTCGTGCCGTGTGGTGGCGTTCGGCGCCGGCACGATCATCCTGAACTGGCTGGCCGACCAGGCCGCCCGCGCCGGTGTCCATCTGCTGGCGGACTTCCGCCCCACCGACCGCAACCGGATGATGGAGGTCGCCTACCGGTTCGCCGGCTTCGACGACCGGCCCTGCGACTGCCGGGGCCCGCTCTCGGGGATTTCCGGCGAGGACGTCCAACTGCTGCACCTGGTCGCCACGCGACGCGACGCCCCCACGACGGCCCGGCTCATCGCTCCGGACCTCACCTCCGGCGGACCAGCGTGATGCCGTCGGCCATCGGGAGCATGGAGACGTCGACCCGCCGGTCGTCCCGGATCCTGGCATTGACCTCACGGACACCGACGGTGTCCGCGTCGTCGGCGGCCGGGTCGATGACCCGTCCGAAGAACAGCGTGTTGTCCACGACCACCAGCCCGCCCGGCCGTACGAGCCGCAGAGCCAGCTCGTAATAACGCGGATAATTCGCCTTGTCGGCATCGATGAAAACGAGACCGAAACTATTCGAAGAACCGTCGGTGAGCATTTGCTCAAGAGTTTCGGTCGCCACCCCGACGCGCACGTCGATCCGCTCGGAAACACCGGCCCGCCGCCAATAGTCGGCACCGATGTCGGGCCACCGCTCAGTGATGTCACAGGTGACCAATTTCCCGTGCGCCGGAAGCGCGCGAGCCATGCACAGGGTGCTGTAGCCGGTGAAGGTGCCGATCTCCAGCACGTCCGTAACACCGGTCGCCGCCACGAGAAACGCGAGGAACTGCCCTTCCTCGGCCATGACCTGCATCGCTTCCCCACCGGGCAGTTCCGCGGTCAACTGGCGCAGCTCGCGCAGAATGTCATCTTCCCTGAGCGAGAACTCCCGCACGTATGTGAGAAGTTCCGTTCCGGCCGCAGTCTGATTCGCCATACGGAAAATGGTAGGTGAGCTTCCGGCGAGTTTCAATAACGCATTGTCGCACTGGAGTGCGGGCTCTGCCGGGTGTCCGGACCCAGCTCGTGGACGGACCGGGACGGCCCTTCCGCGAGCTGGGTCCGGCGAGGACATCGACACGTTCCGGACAGGGACTCGCTAGGTGTATGCGCCCCTCAACCATGCATTCAGGTGTTTCCGGCGTGGTTCTCACGGAATTCGGCGTCCGTGATCTTCAGACTGGCAGCGCTCACTCCGAGTTCCTGAAGAGAAAGGCAGCTCCATGCGCCGTCGGATCGCCACTGTCCTGGTCGGGGCCTTCGCCCTCGTCACCGCCCTTGCCGCGCCCGCCTCCGCCATCGGTATCGACCTTGGTGGCGGCCTCACCTTCTGAGCCCTTGCCTGATTCGGCCCGTCACCGAAACGCCGCGCGAGCGCTCGGACGGGCGCGCTTCCACAGACACACGAGGCCCGGCTGGGGCGCCCCAGCCGGGCTTTTCGCTCTCGTTACAGCAGTTGCTGCAGGTCGAGGTTGTTGATCAGAGGGCCCTCGATCGTGAGCCCGTCCTTGAGGAGGGACTCAGCGGCGGGGGGCACCGGGGAGTGGTTGGCCGCTGCCTGGGCCGGGACGGCGTACGCGGCGGCCAGGGCGACCGTTGCGCATACGAGGGCGGCGAAGCGATGACGCATCGCTGGCTCCTTTCAGGGGACGAGGTGAATCGCGGTGATCAACGCCGGATCCGCTCATCGGTCACTGATCACTCCGCCCTCTGGCTGACCGACCGTGAAGCGGCCACTGCCGGTGCCACGGTCATTCGGCGTCCGCCGGGTTCTTCAGGACTTCGATCACGCTCGCGTAGCTGTCGGAGCCGTGGCCAGCCGCCCGGGTCCGTTCCATGGTGGCCTTGAGGAGTTCGGGCAGGGCATTGTCGATACCGCGGGCCGCCGAGGCGTGCAGGAGATGGTCGATGGCCGCGATCTGTACGTCGACGGTGGCGTCGTCGCCCGGGTAGTGGCCGGCGTCGACCTGGGAGGCGTAGGTGGTCAGGAAACCGGCCACGGCGCTCAGCCAGCGAATCGCGACAGGGGTGAAGGCCGTGGCCTCCGTCTTCTCCGCGCCGACCAGCGCGGTGCCGTGCAGCCACCCGGTCATGGCGGACCACATCAGGCCGAGCAGGGCGGCATCGTAGAGGGAGGCCAGGCCCGGGTCGGTGCCCAGGTGCAGAGGGTCGCCCAGGGACGCCAGCGTCGGACGATGGGCTTCGAAGACGGTCCGCGACCCGCTGTAGAGGAACATCATCTCGGGGCTGCCGACCCCCGGCGGGGTGGTCATGATCGCGCCGTCGAGGTAGTCGGCGCCGTGCGAGCGGGCCCATACCTCGGCTTCGTGGGCCTGCTCCGGGGAACCGGAGGTGAGGTTGACCAGGGCCTTGCCCGCCAAGGAGCCCGCGGCGGGGTCCAGGGCGGCGTGCAGCGCCTCGTGGTCCAGTACGCAGGCGATGATCAGCGGGCTCGCCGCGACCGCCTCCTCGGGCGTCGCGGCCAGCTTGGCGCCCCGGTCGACCAGCGGCTGCGCTTTGTGCGCCGAACGGTTCCACACAGTGGTCGCGTGGCCCCGCTCCAGCAACACGGTGGCCAGCGCCGAACCCATCGCGCCCAGTCCGACGACGGTCACAGCCGAACGATCGAAATCCATGTCCCAACTCCCTTTCTGTACGTACGTGGTTGATCACGTACGCACCACGCTCGCAGCACGCGGCGACCGGGAACAGTGACACCGGTGACGGCGACCACCAAATTGCTGCCATACGCTGACAGGCATGAGCGCTGGTTCTGTCGCCGTGGTCGTGACCGAGGGGATCGGGGTCCCCTCCTGGAGCCTGTACGAACTGAGCATCCCCTGCACCGTCTTCGGAAAGCCGCAGCCCGACCTGGCGGACCCCTGGTACGAACTGCGCCTGTGCGGCGCCCAGGAGCCCGATCAGAACACTCCCGCGATCGGCACCGGACTGTCCCTGAACACCCGCTACGGCCTCTCCGACATCGCCGGCGCCGACACGGTCATCGTGCCCTCGGTACCCGATGCCTGCGTCGACGAGAACAGACCACTGTCTCCGGAACTGATCACGGCCCTGCGCCTTGCCCACGACGCCGGCGCCCGCATGGTCTCCCTGTGCACCGGCGCCTTCGCACTCGCCGAGGCCGGCATCCTCGACGGCCGCCGCGCCACGGCCCACTGGATGCACACCGCCCAACTGGCCGCGCGCTACCCGAAGGTGCACGTCGACGACTCGGTGTTGTACGTGGACGACGGCGACGTACTCACCAGCGCCGGCCTGACCGCCGGACTCGACCTCTGCCTCCATCTCGTACGCCGCGACCTCGGCCCGCACGTCGGCAACCAGCTGGCGCGCCGCATGGTGGTCCCCGCCCACCGTCCCGGCGGCCAGGCGCAGTTCATCGACCTGCCCATGCCCGCCACCGACGACAGGGGCCTGGGGCCCGTACTGGACTGGGCGCGGGCGCACCTCGACCGACCGCTGACGGTCGAGGACCTGGCGCAGCAGGCCGCGGTGAGCCCGCGCACCTTCTACCGGCGACTCCAGGCGGCCACCGGGACGACTCCGCTGCAGTGGCTCCTCAACCAGCGTCTGCGACGGGCCCAGGGCCTGCTGGAATCGACGGACCTGCCGATCGCCAGGATCGGAGAACTGAGCGGCCTCGGCACGGCGAACAACCTCCGCCACCACTTCCTCAAGCAGATCGGGGTGTCGCCGAGCGACTACCGGCGGGCCTTCCCTCGGACGTAGCGGGCCACGACACCCACTACACCCACGACACCCACGACATCCAGGACACCCACGACACCCACGACACGGGTCTCCAGGACCGCATCAGCGGGTGCTTGTCGTTCGTCTGTGCGGCATGGCCCACGTTGGGATGAATGTCGAGTGATCGTGCTCTGCCGGCCGACGGGTCCCGGCACGCTGTTCCTTGTCGATCCGGGTGTCTGACACCTGCACCGCACACATCCCAGAGGTGTGGCCGCCGATCTTCAGGCCGGTGGTGTTCGTGGAGGCAGGTGAGGAGTCCGCGTGAAGGTTGAACGAGCCATGGCCCCCAGTGCCTTTGCGCCCGTCGGCCCCGCCGCCCACAGCCCGGGAGGCGCGGACTCCCGGGCGCCGGTTCCACGGCACGTCGCCTGTGTGATGGACGGCAACGGCCGGTGGGCCGCGCTCCGGTCGTTGCCGAGGACATCGGGTCACCGTGCCGCGGAGGCGACGGTGATCGATGTCATCGAGGCCGCGCGGGCCGCCGGGGTTCAGTGGCTGAGTCTGTACGCGTTCTCCACCGAGAACTGGCAGCGGCCGGGCAGCGAGGTCGATTACCTCATGCGGCTGGTGCGCCGCGTGGTGCGCAAGCATGCCCCACTGCTGCAGGCCCGGGGGATCCGCTGCCGGTTCCTCGGCGTCACCGACTCTCAGATCCCCGCCGAACTGGCCCGGGACTTCGCCGATCTGACGACGCTGACGAGCAGGAATCGCGGCATGACGCTGACGGTGGCGTTCGATCATGGCGGCCGCTCGGACATCGTCGAAGCGGCACGCTCCCTGATCCGCAACCAGGTGCCGGCCGAAGCGGTGAGCGAGGAGAGCTTCGCCGCGCACCTGCCCCACCCCGACACCCCCGACGTGGACCTGGTCATCCGGACCTCGGGGGAACAGCGCATCTCCAACTTCATGCTCTGGCAGGTCGCCTACGCCGAATTCATCTTCCCCCCGGTGCTCTGGCCGGACTTCAGAGCCGCGCACTTCGTGGAATGCCTGCACACCTACCGGCAGCGCAGCCGTCGTTTCGGCGGTCTGGCACCCCAACCGGCACCCCAAGCAGACGGAGTATCCCCACCGTGACCAACACCGCCGCCCCCACCTCCAGCCCCGGCCCCGGCACCTCCGACATTCCCTCCGCGGATCCCCTGTTCGGTCCGGGGTCGCAGTTCAACGCGTTGTTCAACGACCCGCGCTGGGCGCTGGCCATGATCCGGGCGACCGTGCTGGAGGCCGCGCACCCGCAGATCGGCGCCGCCCTCCTGGACAACTCGACCTTCGTGGCGCATCCCTGGCGGCGGCTGCGCAACACCTTCCAGAGCATGCAGCGCATGTTCTGCGCCGACGACCACGCCCGGCAGCGGGAGGCGGCCCGCCTGAACCGGCTGCACGCGCGCCTGAACGGCACCGATGCCCGCAGCCGGCCCTATGACGCGATGGAGCCCGGGGTGCGGGCCTGGGTGGTGGCGACCTTGTTCGAAAGCGCGGTGACCATGTGCCGCCTGGGCGGACAGCCCCTCGAACAGGCCACCATGGAAAAGCTGTACACCGAGTTCCAGGCCTTCCTCGCCACCATGGGCGACCAGGCCGGACATCTGCCGCCGACCCTGAACGAATTCTGGCCCTACTTCGACCGCACGGTCGAGGAGGAGTTGGAGAACACCGAAGCCCTGCGCATCATCCTGTACAAGCTCTTCGACCACCTTCCCGCGCCGCCGGTACTGGACGGACTGCCTACGGTGTGGGCCGCCGGCCGTACGCTGGCCGGACCCGTCATCGGCGCCATCACCGTGGCTTCCCTTCCCGAACCGTTCCGCCGGAAGGCGGGCCTGCCCGAGATCCCCGGAGCGCAGACGCTCATGCAGAGCGCCTATCTGGCCGCCGGTCTGGCACGCTTCCTGCCCGACAACTGGATCCAGGCCGAAGGCATCGCAGGACTGCTCTTCCTCTCACCCGACAGCGACGACCCCCGGGCGCGAAGCGTCACCACGGTGCGGGACGTGATGAAACGGGCCGGCGCCTTCATCAGGCTCATCACGCCCCTTCCCGCACAGCCCGAACCGACCCGCGCGCCCGCGCCGCGGCGCAGCGCCGAGGAGTTCTTCCACGCGGTGCTGGACCAGACCGGCGACGGGTATCTGGACTGGCCCGACCTCGCCGCCATGGCCCGGGAACTCTCCGGCCGCCTCGACCTGGACGAACCACAGGAGACCCGCCTCTACGACGCGTACGCCCAGTGGTGGAAGGAACTCCAGACGGCCCTCGACGCCGACGGCGACGGCCGCGTCAGCGCCCAGGAGTATGCCGCCGCCGTCCCCTCCCTCGCCGGCCCCGCCCTCATCCGAGTCGCCGAAGTGCTCTTCGACGCGACCGACAAGGACGGCAACCAGACCATCGACGCGGACGAGTACCGGGCCCTGTTCCGCACCGGCTTCCAGCGGGACATGGACAGCCCCGGGGGAACGTACTCGCGCAGCGCGTTCCTGAACGACTTCCTCTCCTTCATGGCGGGCCGTCAGCGCTCAACCGCCTACGACCCACTGCTCACCGAGGCATAGATCTGTACGCGACCGGGCGACGCCGGTGCCACCGGGGGCTTGTGCCGGGTTCATCGGTCGCTGGAGTAGGTCCTGCGCCTCAGGCGCGCTTCGCGCCCGCTGTCCAGGGTCGGTCGTCATGGAGACCACGGGAATCGTTCGTCGTCCGACGGCGGAGCGTGTACGCGGCGCGGCGGAGGCGTTCGCCGAGAAGTTCGGGAGGGATCATCCCCGCGCGTGCGGGGAGCGCGGCGTCCTCAGTTGAGGGCGAGGAGTACCAGGGTCAGCACCGCGCCGCCCATCACCACCCCGTGCCGGGCGTTCTGCAGGTGGGGGAAGACCCAGGACGGGAAGGCTCGTTCCGCCGTGTCGAGCAGGGATCGGACGTCGATCCGGGTCAGTTCCGGGTCGCCCTTCTTGGCGAAGGCGGCCGTGACGGACTTCTCGGCGGTCAACTGGCTGTACAGGATGCCGACGTCGGCGAGGAGGACCAGCGGCATCAGATACCAGGAGAGCGTCTCGCCCAAGTCGCCGCCCGTCAGTGTCAGGCAGGCCGGGACGGCTGCCATCAGGGCCAGGGTCACCGGGGCGATCGTCTCGTGGCCGCCGGCGTCGAACCGTATCCCGTTGTCGGCGAGCACCGTGGTGCGCACACCCTGTCGGGTCAGCTCGGCCTCGGCGGCAGCCTGTGCCTGTGCGCCGTAGCGACTGCGGACCATCGGAATGGTCACGAACGCGAGGGCGACCAGGAACTGGACGACTGCGGTGATGGCGGTCATGGCGGACTCCGTCGGGTGTGGGTTCTGGGTGGTCCCGAGGGCATCCCCCCGAGTCCTTGTACTAAGTGCAAGAGGAAGTTAGCCCAGTAGTTGAACTAAGTGCAAGACGGGTTCGCGAACTTCCTGTACTAAGTTCAAGTACGCTCGCTCGCATGGCACGCAACACACTCACCGCAGAGCAGATCGTCCGGGCCGCCATCGAACTCCTCGACGCGGAAGGGCTCGACGGGCTGAACATGCGCAGCCTCGGCGGCCGTCTCGACTCCGCCGCCACGGCCGTCTACTGGCATGTGAAGAGCAAGGACAACCTGGTACGGCTCGCCGTCGACGAGGTCTGGCGGGAGGTCGAGCTGCCCGATCTGGACGCCCTCCACTGGCGCACCGCCGCGACCCGGATGGCGGCCGGCCTGAACGCGATGATGAACCGGCACCCCTGGCTGGTGCAGGCCATCGCCGGTCATCTGCTGTACGGGGAGGCGAAGGCCCGGCACGACGACCACATGCTCGCCGTGTACGAGAAGGCGGGCTTCGTGGGTTCCGACGCCGACCAGGCCGCCGCGACCGTTTTCATGTTCGCGCTCGGCGGTGCGGCGGGCGCGTCGGCCAACGTCGCCCTGTCCCGGCGCCTGGCCCGCGCCGGCGGCGACCCGGACGTGCTGATGGCGGAAACGGTAGAGCGGGCAGGGGAGTTCGCGATGCGGTACCCACGACTGCGGGCGCGCGTCGAAAAGGCGGCCTCGGGAACGGAGTACGGCCAGGCGCCCGAGGACAGCTTCACCTTCGGCCTCACGGCGATCCTGGACGGGTTCGAACGCCGTCTGGCGGGCGGATAGCGGGGGCTCACCTCGAACACCGCCGGCTGCGCGAACCGGCCGGCGGCGGCCCGTCGGCGGCGTAAGTCGCGGGGCGTAGGTCAGTACGCGGCGAGGATCTTCGCCAGCTCCGCCGGGCGCGCCAGGTGCGGGAAATGCCCGCTGCCGGGGATCACCGTCACGGTGACGTCCGGCAGCACCGTCTCCAGCCACTGGCGGTACGGGGGCGGCAGCTCCTCCCCGCTCACATGGTGATAGGCGATTCCGCGGTCCCGGAGGGCGCCCATGTCCCGCGTCCGCCGCTCGGTGAGGACCTCCGCCGGCGTGGTGAGTATCTCGTCCCAGTACCCGAGGAGCAGGTCCTGCCGGGGAGTTGTCGCCGTGCCGACCAGTTCGCGTGCCGTCGGCGGGAGCAGGTCGATCCCCATGCCCTGGAGCATCGTCTCCCAGACCTCCCCGTACGCGGGGCTCCGCAGGACCGGTTCTGCCCGGAGGAGTACGTCCCTGAACGGTCCGGCCAGCGGCGGCTGATCGATGTTGACGACGGCGGCGGCCGGGTGGGCCGCCGCGTACACCGTGGCCAGGGCGCCGCCGAGGGAGTGTCCGACCACGACGGGAGTGTCGAACCCGGCCTCCGTCGCGGCGTCGTGCACCTGCTCGGCCACGACGTCCAGGTGGTAGGAGGGGCGGCGGGCCGAGCCGCCGTGGCCCGGCAGGTCGACGGCGAGCACGCGGCGGCCGGGGTCCACGGCGTCCAACTCGTCGATGAGCGGGCCCCACTGCCTCCGGTCGTAGGAGAGGCCGTGCAGCAGGATGATCGGCCGCCGGGCGTCGGAGGTGCCGTGGATGTCGGCGGCGAGGCCGGCGAGGGTCGTGTGCCGCGTACTGTTCACCAGGTTTCCCCTCTCTGGGGTGTCACGCCGGTAGCCATGACCTCAGGGCGAACCACCTGTCGGTCCCTTACCGTCCATTGTCTGCCGTCCGGCCCGTCTTCGCAGGTCAGACGATCCAGCGTGCGGGCCGCCGAGCGCGGGCCGGTAGACGGAACGTTCTCCCGCGCGTGGGGAGTCGCGGGGGTGGGCGTCGGCCGGCGGAGCCACGACGTCGATCCGGGAGACCTTCGCCCCCACCTCACACGCTGCCCCGTTGACGTGATTTACCGATGATCGTAGGCTGCCTCGCCGTCGGTTTCGGCCATGTCCATGACGTAACTCCCCCGCGAGTGCGGGGGAGTTGCCGTCGCCTCCTCCACCGCAGGTCAGGGCCACTGCTCGACCGTTACAGCCGCTACAGCCGCACCGCTCCGCACCCACGACTCTGGGAGACGCATGTGAAAAGACGTCGCGCGACCACTTGGGCCGCCTCATCACTCGTCGCAGCTCTCGCCTTGACCGGCACGCTCACCGGCCCCGTGGCCGCGGCGCAGGATCGGGCGGGTGCGGTGGTCGCCACCGCGACCGACCCCGTCACGCACGCGGAGAACGACCGCGTCCCCGAGGGCTCCGTCTGGACGCAGAGCTACTTCCCGTCCTCCGACGACTCCGGCACCGAACTGCACGCCGACGTCCTGCTCCCCGAGGCACTGGCCAAGAAGAAGCGCGTGCCCGTCATCCTGTCGATCGGCCCGTACTTCGGCCACTCGGGGCAGACCGGCCCCGAGGACTGGACGCACACCGGTCCCTCGAACCGCTTCCAGGACTTCATCGAGGGCACGGACCTGTTCGACGAGGGATACGCCTTCGTCATGGTGGACCTGCGCGGCTTCGGCGGCTCCACCGGCTGCCTCGACTGGGGCGGACCGGGCGAGCAGGCCGACGTCAAGGCCGCCGTCGACTGGGCGGCCAAGCAGCCGTGGTCCACCGGTGCGGTCGGCATGTACGGCAAGTCGTACGACGCCGTCACCGGCCTCATCGGCAACAACCTGGACCAGCGGGCGCTCAAGGCCGTCGTCGCCCAGGAGCCCGTGTGGGACATGTACCAGTACATCTACTCCAACGGTGTGCCCCGCCCGAACGTCACCGGCACCGCCAACGCCTACAACTCCATCGCCACCACTGACCAGATGGCGGACGACGACCCGCGCTACCTGGCCAACTCCCGGTGGGAGGAGACCCACCCGGAGTGCCTCACGGAGAACTCGGCCGGATACCGAATAGCCGACCAGCGGGACAAGCACTGGACCTCCCGCGACCTGGCCAGGATGGCCAAGCGCACCGACACCCCGCTGTTCGTCACGCAGGGCTTCATCGAGAACAACACCAAGCCCGAGGAGATGCAGGAGTACCTCGGCAATCACCAGGGCCCCGAGCGCGGATGGCTCGGCCAGTGGGACCACGTGCGTGGCGGTGACGTCACCGGCGACGGGCGCCTGGCCATGGGACGCGAGGGCTGGTACGAGGAGACACTCTCCTTCTACGACCAGTACCTCAAGGGCATCAAACCCAAGGTCGACTACCCGGCCTACTCGGTCCAGGACTCCACCGGCACCTGGCGTGCCCAGAAGACGTGGCCCGTCGTGGAACGGCCCGTCACCCTCCCGCTCGGCGACGGCTCGTACGTGGACGACGGCGGTGCCTCCGCACGCGTGGGCCTGGCCCCGTCCGGCGAGGCGACGCCGGGGCCCCGCCAACAGCCGTCCGGCGAGTGGGACATGGAGAACGCTCCCGCGCTCGACCCGGCCGCGCCGAAGGGCCTGGCCGAGGGGCAGGCGAAGCGCCAGAAAGCCGGTGAGATCACGTCGAGCTTCTTCGTGTGGTCCAAGCCGGTCAAGCGGGCCGTGCGTGTCACCGGCACCCCACAGGTCTCCCTGACCGCCAAGGGCGGGGGCAATGTCATGGTCAAGCTGTACGACGTGGCCCCGGACGGCACCGCCGTCATGTTCGACGAGCAGGTCTCCCTGCTGGACACGGGCAAGCTGACGGTCGACCTCAAGGCGACCGACTGGACTCTGGCCTCCGGACACGTCCTGGCGGTGGAAATCGGCTCCATCCAGACCGGTTCATGGCGCGACACGCCCTCCGGCGAGACGATCAAGGTCAAGAACGCGCGGCTCGAACTGGCCCTGGACGGCCCGGCCGACGACCGCCCCACCGCCGGGGCTCGCTCACCGTTCCTGGACACCTATCTGCGCCAGTACACGGTGGACCTGCCGGCCGGCCCCGCGTCGTTCACGGTTCCCACCACCGGGCGCCACTGATCCTCGGGTCGGCGTCCGCCGACCCTGTGCCCACCCGAGCAGCGGGGCGCCGCCCGGGCCCCGCGGGCGGGCGCGGGGGTGGG
>NZ_JBHUUW010000036.1:0-58525 GCF_042670825.1 Streptomyces sp. NPDC057137
GGGGACCCTGTGGGAGAGTAGGACGCCGCCGAACAATTTTTGGGGAATGCCCCGCACCTTTTGGTGCGGGGCATTTCTGCGTTCAAAACCCTTTCGCGTACGGGGCAGTTCATCTTCCCCGTACGCGTCCGCTCAGAGGCGGCCCGCCGCCTTCAGTGCCAGATAGGCATCCGCCAGTGCCGGCGCCAGTGAGTCAGGAACGGCGTCAACGACTGCGACTCCGTAGCGCTGGAGCTTTTCTGACGTACGGCGTCGTTGGGATTGTGCTTGGGAGCCCGCGGCGGCTTCGTAGACCGCGTCCACCGAACCGCGTGCCGTGGTCATGGTCCGGGCGTGCGGGTCAGCCACCGAGGCGACGAGCACGGTGTGGCGCTGGGTGAGTTGAGGGAGGACGGGCAGGAGCCCTTCCTCCACCGGAGCCGTTTCGAGACTGGTCAGCAGCACGACGAGGGACCGGCGTGGGGCGCTTTTCAGGACGGTGGCGGCCAGGCCGCGTGCGTCCGTCTCCACGAGTTCGGGCTCCAGCGTGGACAGTGCGTTCACCATCGCGGGCAGTACGTCGCTCGCTGAGCGGCCTCGGACCTGGGTGCGTGTCCGGCGGTCGTACGCCAGCAGGTCGACCCGGTCGCCGGCGCGGGTGGCGAGTGCGGTGAGGAGCAGCGTGGCGTCCATCGCGGCGTCGAGGCGAGGGACGTCGCCCACCCGACCGGCCGAGGTACGGCCGGTGTCGAGGACGACGAGGATGTGGCGGTCACGCTCGGGCCGCCACGTACGGATCGCCACCGCCGACTGGCGCGCGGTGGCGCGCCAGTCGATGGACCGGGTGTCGTCTCCCGGTACGTAGGGCCGGAGGCTGTCGAATTCGGTGCCCTCGCCGCGGGTGAGCACGCTTGTCCGGCCGTCGAGTTCGCGCAGGCGCGCGAGTCTGGACGGGAGGTGCTTGCGGCTGGTGAAGGGCGGCAGGACGCGCACCGTCCACGGCACGTCGTGGTTTCCCTGGCGGGCCGCCAGGCCGAGCGGGCCGAAGGAGCGTACGGTCACTCGCTCCGCCCGCCTGTCGCCGCGGCGCGTCGGGCGGAGAAGTGTGGTGAGGCGACGACGCTCTTCGGCCGGGACGGTCAACTCGTGACGGGAGGCGGCTTGTTCGGTGCCGGCCGGCCAGCTGCTCGGGGGCCATGCGTCGCGGATGTGGGCGCGCAGCGTGCGGCGTGCGGGGTTGGTGACCGTGAGCTGGACCTCGGCACTTTCGCCGAGTCGAACTGAGGTATCACCACTTCGAGTGAACTGGAGCTTTCGCACTGGCGCGGCCAGGCAGTAGTCGCACAGAATTGCGAGTGAGAGGGGCGCGTTGACCGCCAGCATCCCCGCCCAACTGGGGGCGAGGAGGCCGACGGGAAGCGAGCCGAGAGCGGCGAGGAGTGCCGCTCGTCCGGTGAGGGCCACGGTTCATCGCCTCATCGGGGTACGGGGACATGGGCGAGGATCGCGGTGATGACGGAGTCCGCGGTGACTCCCTCCATCTCCGCCTCGGGACGGAGCTGGACGCGGTGACGCAGGGTGGGTAGTGCCAGGGCCTTCACGTCGTCCGGCGTGACGTAGTCGCGGCCGGTGAGCCAGGCCCAGGCACGGGCGGTGGAGAGCAGAGCGGTGGCGCCTCGCGGGGAGACGCCGAGGGAGAGCGAGGGGGAATCACGAGTGGCACGGCAGATATCGACGACGTAGCCCGCTATCTCCGGGGAGACAGAGGTCTTGGCGACCGCGGCGCGTGCCGCTTCGAGGTCGGCCGGGCCGGCGACGGGGCGTACCCCGGCCGCCTGGAGGTCGCGAGGGTTGAAGCCGTCCGCGTGGCGGGTCAGGACGCTGATCTCGTCGTCGCGTGACGGGAGGGGGACCGTCAGCTTCAGGAGGAAGCGGTCGAGCTGTGCTTCGGGGAGGGGATAGGTCCCCTCGTACTCGACCGGGTTCTGCGTGGCGGCGACCAGGAAAGGATCGGGGAGCATCCGGGGTGTTCCGTCGATGGTGACCTGGCGCTCCTCCATCGCTTCGAGCAGCGACGACTGGGTCTTGGGCGGAGTGCGGTTGATCTCGTCGGCGAGCAGCAGGTTGGTGAAGACGGGGCCGGGCTGGAAGGAGAACTCCGCTGTTCGCGCGTCGTAGACGAGGGAGCCTGTCACGTCGCTCGGCATCAGGTCTGGGGTGAACTGGACGCGCTTGGTGTCGAGTTCGAGAGAGGCGGCGAGGGCCCGTACCAGGAGTGTCTTCGCGACGCCGGGGACTCCTTCGAGGAGGACGTGGCCCCGGCAGAGCAGGGCGACGACGAGTCCGGTCACGGCGGGGTCCTGGCCGACCACGGCCTTCGCGATCTCGGTGCGCAGGGCCTCCAGGGAGGCGCGTGCGCTGTCCGAGTTCTCAGCGGTCTCGGGGGTCGGGGCACTCATGAGGTGCGTACCTCTCTTTCGAGGGCGTCGAGTTGGTCCGTCAGGCGGATGAGAGCGGCATCGTCGGCCGGCGCCGGGCCGAAGAGCAGCGTGCGGGGATCCCGCGAGTCGTCGGGGAGTTGAGCGGAGACGGCGGGGACGAGGGCCTCCGGGGTGTGGGCCTCGGACGGTGGGACACCGAGGAGGGAAGCGAGGCGGGTGCGGGTCTCCGTACGGAGGACCGAGGCGGCGCGGTCGCGGGCGTTGGCCTTGCGGTAGAGACGGGCGCGGCCTTCGGTGGCCTCGGAGGCGCGGATGACGACCGGGAGCCGTTCGGCCACGACGGGGCCGAGTCGGCGGGAGCGCCACACGGCGGCGAGTACGGCGGCGAGGGCGAGTTGGAGAGTGGCCCAGAGCCAGCCGGAGGGGATCAGGTCGAGGAAGCCTGACTCGTCCCCTTCGCCGTCCTCGCCCTCCTGGCCGCCGGTGCCGTCACCACCACCACTGCCGCTGCCGGATTCGGTGGCGGAGGGATCACTGAGCGAGGGGAGGTACCAGACAACATGAGGCCGGGAGCCGAGGAGTTGAAGGGCCAGCGAGGCGTTGCCCTGTTTGGCGAGGCGCTCGTTGTAGAGGAGATCGGGGGAGCCGAGCAGGACGGTGTCGCCGCCGGCCGGGGTGTCGACCCTGAGGAGGGACGGCAGCCCGTCGGTCGGGTAACAGGCGTCGCTGTTCGGCGAGTCGGTGGCGTAGCGGTACCCGCCGATGTCGACGGAACCGGCGTCGCGGGCGGCAGGAAGGGCGCAGCGGGGGTCTCGCGCGGCCACCGGCGTCTCGGTGGCCGCGGTGACGCCCGGGGCCAGGAGGTCGAGGGAGGGCGGGCCCGGCGACAGGAGGACGGTGCGACCGCCGGAGGGCTCCGTCGCGCTCTGCAGGGTGCGTTGCTGATGGAACGTCAGCAGGTTGGGCGCGGTGACGACCAGGGTGGTGTCCGGGCCTGTCCCCTCGGTCGCTTCGGCGAGCGTGGTGACGACGCGGGTGGAGACGCCGCGGTCCTTGAGCAGTTCGGCGACGGCGCGGCTGCCCAGCGGGTCGGCGGAGCGGGGGTCGAGGCGGCCGTGCTGGTCGCCGGAGCGTACGGCTGCCAGGGCGATGCCGGCCACGAGGAGGATCGCGAGTGCGATCAGCAGTCCTCGGACGCGCGTCCAGACCTGCTGGGCGCTGGGCGACATCGAGGTGGTGCTGGTCGCCGGCCGGGGCGGGGCGCCGGTCTTGGTGGCGGTCATTCGGCAGCTCCCTGGGTGGCGCTGCTGAGTTGGGGTTTGCTGCTCTCCAGGCCGAGGTCCAGTTCGCGAAGCCGCAGGTATGTCTGCCGGTCCGCCGTGCGTCCGCCGTATGTGACGTCGTCGAAGGCCCTGGCGGCGGCGCGCAGGGCCGTCGCGTGCTCGGGAAGTGCCCGGCCGGCGTCGGCGGCGGCTTCGTCGGCGGTACGACCCGGGCGCGGGTCGAGGATCGTGCGCTCCTCCAAGGAGCGGACGACGGCGCGCATCCGTTCCTGGACGGCCTGGTTCCAGCGTTCGGCCGTCGCGTGTTCCTCGGCGTTGGCGCGGTGTTCGGCGGCGCCGCGTGGGCCGGATTCGAAGAGTGCGTCCTTGGGGCGGGTGGTGCGTCGGGGACTGCCGAGCCGCCACCAGAGGGCGGCGGCGAGGGCCACGACGAGCGCCGCGATGACGGCGAGGCCGATCGGGCTCGCCACTCCGGAGCCGGCCACGGAGTTGAAGAGGTCGCCGATCCACTCCCAGAAGCGGTCCATCGCGCGCTCGAGCGGATTCGGGTCGTTCTCGTGGTACATCGGCTTGGACAGTTCGTCCTCGGCCGCCTCACGAGCGGGGACACGCGGGGTGTCCACCGGTATGTCGCCGCTCGTGCGCGCCGTCGTCAGCCACGCCGTTGCCGTGCCCCCCGTGCCGAACACCGCATCAGCCCCTGGGGGCGTCGTTGCCAGGCCGCTCGGAGCCGTAACCCGGTACGCCGGCGGCGCGTGCGAGTTCGAGGTCCAGGGCTTCGCGCCGGATGCGCTGGTCCACGTAGAGGAGTACCGAGACACCCGCGGAGATCGGCAGGGTGATGGAGGTGCTGATCACCGTGCCGATGCCGGTGATGATCAGGAAGGGCCAGCCGAAGTCCGGGCCGGACCCGGAGAACAGACCACTGAGGCCCTCGCCGTCGACTGCCATGGCGACGAGGCTGAACGGCACGGCGATGATCATGGAGACCACGAACGTCAGCAGCATCGTCAGCAGCAGGATGCCGAAGATCCGCCACCAGGTGCCCTTCACGAGCTTGGCGGAGCGGCGCATGGATGCCACGATCCCCTGCCGTTCGAGCATCAGGGCGGGCGAGGCGAGGCTGAAGCTGACCATCAGCCAGATCACCACGACGGCGGCGGCCAGTCCGCCGAGCATCGTCAGCGCGACTCCGGCACCGGAGCCGATCAGCAGTCCCGGCACGATGCCGACGGCCACGATGGCGGCGCCCATGACGGGCAACAGCAGGGTCAGGCCGAGGAGTTGGAGCAGCCGGGGCCGGGCCTCGTTCCAGGCGTCGGACAGCGTGACGCCGCGGCCGAGCACGGAGCGGCTGATGACCACGGTCAGAACGGCCGTGGTGAAGAGCGTGCCGATGATGGTGATGAAGAGGGACGGTGCCAGTGCGAGGAGGGTGGACTGCATCGCGTCGACGGCCTGGTTCAGCGCTTCCGTCGGGCTCGCGTTCGGGTCGACGTCCACCGGATCCGGCAGCAGATAGCGCTGGACGAGTATGTCGCCGATCTGCGAGATCACCGCGACGACGATGGTGACACCGAGGACGGTGCGCCAATGGGCGCGCAGCGTGGACACGGCACCGTCGAGGATCTCCCCCACACCCAGGGGGCGCAGCGGGATGACACCGGGCTTGGCGGCGAGGGGCGGCTGTCCCCAGCCGGGGTGCGGTCCGCCGCCGGGGCCGGGGCCGCCCCAGCCCGGTGCGGGCCTGGGAGCTGGGGGAACGGGGCCGGGACCCGCGCCGGGGGCGCTGGGCGCGGACCACTGTCCGGGCGGCGGCTGGGTCTTGGACCACTTCGAGGGGGAGTCCGAGGGCGTGCCGGCGTCGTCGGCGGGCTGGGCGGGTCGGGGCACGCCCGCGTTCTGGCCGTCGGACGGGGCAGATCCGGGCGAGGCCCAGCCCGGAGTGTCGTTCACGGTTGTCCACCTCGTGGATTGGTTAAGGAGGCAGGCTCGGGGAGCCGGCGCTTCAACGGTGCCTGTCTGCGAAGCAGAGCGGGAGGCTGGCAGCCATCGTGCCACGCGTGGCCCGCCGGTGGGCGTGGTGCTCCATGTCCTTCTCGCCTTCATAGTCCGAGCGGTACCGGGCAGACTGGGCGGATGACTGATCAGTACGCACCATCCCCGCTCCCGGCCGAGCCGCCCATGTCCCCGGCACTGCGCTGGGACGAGCTGCCGGAAGGGCCCGTACTGGTCCTCCTCGACCAGACGAGACTCCCGGTCGAGGAGGCAGAGCTGGTCTGCACCGATGTGCCGGCCCTGGTCCAGTCGATACGGACGCTCGCCGTGCGCGGGGCGCCTCTCCTGGGCATCGCCGGTGCCTACGGGGTCGCTCTCGCCGCCGCACGCGGATACGACGTGGACGAGGCGGCGGCGCTGCTGGAGAGTGCCCGGCCCACCGCCGTGAACCTCGGGTACGGGGTGCGGCGGGCGCTGGAGGTGCACCGGGCGGCCGTCGCCGGGGGCGCAGATCAGGAGCAGGCGGCCGCGGCCACGCTGGCGGAGGCCAGGAAGCTGCACCGCGAGGACGCCGTGGCCAGCGCCCGGATGGCGGCATCCGGGCTGGCTCTTCTCGACGAGTTGCTGCCCGGCGGAAGTCACCGGATCCTGACCCACTGCAACAGCGGGGCACTGGTCTCGGGCGGTGAGGGCACCGCGTTCGCCGTGGCGCTGTCGGCGCACCGGGCGGGGCGGCTCCGGCGGCTGTGGGTGGACGAGACACGTCCGCTGCTCCAGGGGGCGCGGCTGACGGCGTACGAAGCGGCTCGCAACGGGATGGCGTACACGCTGCTCACGGACAATGCCGCCGGTTCGCTGTTCGCGGCGGGCGAGGTGGACGCCGTACTCATCGGGGCGGACCGGATCGCGGCCGACGGCTCGGTGGCGAACAAGGTGGGCAGCTATCCGCTCGCGGTGCAGGCGAAGTACCACCATGTGCCGTTCATCGTGGTCGCGCCGACCACGACGCTCGACCTGGACACCGCGGACGGTGCGTCGATCGAGGTGGAGCAGCGGCCGGGGCAGGAGGTGACCGAGCTGACCGCCCCGCAGGCGGCCGGGGCGGGCGTCGAGGTGGGTGGCGGGATGCCGGTCGCGCCGCTGGGCACGCAGGCGTACAACCCGGCCTTCGACGTGACACCTCCGGAGCTGGTGACGGCGCTGGTCACCGAGTACGGAGCGTTGTCGCCGGTGACCCGGGACGGGATCGCGGAGCTGTGCGCCCAGGCGCGACAGGAGGCGCGGAGCTGACGGGACACGTGCGCGAGGAGTCGGGAGAGGCGCTGTCGGGGTTCGAAGGGCGGGTGGCTCGCTATGGTTCCTGTCGGAGGGCCAGGTCGACGAGACAGGGTGTGACATCTGTGGTTGACGTCAACAGCAACGAACCGCGACGGTCCACGGAGGACACACGTCCACGTCGTCCCAGGTCAGTGAGCTGGATCACGCAAGTCTACGTAACGGAAATGAAAATGGGATGATGTCGATATGAAGGGACGCGTCCTTGTCGTCGATGACGACACCGCACTGGCCGAGATGCTCGGCATCGTGCTGCGAGGTGAAGGGTTCGAGCCGTCGTTCGTAGCGGACGGCGACAAGGCTCTCGCCGCTTTCCGTGAGGCCAAGCCGGATCTGGTGCTGCTGGATCTCATGCTGCCCGGCCGCGACGGTATCGAGGTGTGCCGGCTCATCAGGGCCGAGTCCGGTGTGCCGATCGTCATGCTGACAGCCAAGAGCGACACGGTCGACGTGGTGGTGGGGCTCGAATCGGGCGCCGACGACTACATCGTCAAGCCGTTCAAGCCCAAGGAGCTGGTCGCCAGGATCAGGGCGCGGCTGCGCAGGTCCGAGGAACCGGCGCCGGAGCAGTTGGCCATCGGCGATCTGGTCATCGACGTGGCCGGTCACTCCGTGAAGCGTGAAGGGCAGTCCATCGCCCTGACGCCCCTGGAGTTCGACCTGCTCGTCGCGCTGGCCCGCAAGCCGTGGCAGGTCTTCACCCGTGAGGTACTCCTGGAGCAGGTGTGGGGCTACCGGCACGCGGCGGACACCCGCCTGGTCAATGTGCATGTGCAGCGGCTCCGCTCCAAGGTCGAGAAGGACCCGGAGCGCCCGGAGATCGTCGTGACCGTCCGCGGTGTCGGCTACAAGGCCGGACCGAGCTGACATGTCCAGCGGCAGTACTGCCCCGAAGCCCGGGGAGCCGGGAGTCCGTACGGGGCGGACTGCCGACCAGGGCCGTGGGGCCTCACGCCTCGGCAGGCTCCTGCACCGTGGCCGGCTGCTCCAGGACGGGGCGGCGGGCAGTCCCGCGCTGCGCCTCGTCGTGCGCTGGCTCAGGCGGCCGGTGCTGCCCGCCGTGCGGCTGTGGCGGCGGAACATCCAGCTCAGGGTGGTCACCACCACCCTGCTGATGTCGCTGGGCGTGGTGCTGCTGCTGGGTTTCGTCGTGATCGGCCAGGTCCGTAACGGTCTGTTGGACGCCAAGGAGAAGGCGGCCCAGAGCCAGGCGGCCGGTGGGTTCACCGTCGCCAAGGAGAAGGCCGACGCGCCGGTCGAGCCAGGTGGGCAGGAGGGCGGCGCCGGGGACGGCAGGTCGAGCCGTAACTCCGTCAACTGGCGTTCCGACCTGGTCGTACAGCTGGCCAGTGGGGGACAGAGCGCGTTCAACGTGGTGGCGCTGAGCGCCGACGCGAACGGCGCGGGCTCCAGCAGTCGCTTCCCGCGCGCTTCCGGCGGCGTGGACCACATCGCGAGCGTTCCGGCGAATCTGCGGTCGGACGTCGCCAAGGGCACCGGGACGTTCCAGAAGTACACCCTGATCCAGTACACGGACGGCCGAGAGCCCGAGTCCGGACTGGTGATCGGCAAGCGGCTGACCGATGTCGACGGCAATTCCTACGAGCTGTACTACCTGTTCCCGCTGACCCAGGAAGAACAGTCGCTCAATCTGGTCAAGGGCACGCTCGCCACGGCGGGGCTGTTCGTCGTCGTACTGCTCGGGGCCATCGCCTGGCTCGTCGTACGGCAGGTCGTGACGCCCGTACGGATGGCCGCGGGGATCGCCGAACGGCTCTCCACCGGCCGGCTCCAGGAACGTATGAAGGTCACCGGCGAGGACGACATCGCCCGGCTCGGCGAGGCCTTCAACAAGATGGCCCAGAACCTGCACCTCAAGATCCAGCAGCTGGAGGAGCTCTCCAGGATGCAGCGCCGTTTCGTGTCGGACGTCTCGCACGAGCTGCGCACCCCGCTGACCACCGTCCGGATGGCCGCCGACGTCATCCATGAGGCCCGTGTCGACTTCGACCCCGTCACGGCGCGGTCGGCGGAGCTGCTGGGCGACCAGCTCGACCGTTTCGAGTCCCTGCTCTCGGATCTCCTGGAGATCAGCAGGTTCGACGCCGGTGCCGCGGCGCTGGAGGCCGAACCCATAGACCTGCGGGTGGTCGTACGCCGGGTGATCGGCGGAGCCGAACCGCTCGCCGAGCGCAAGGGCACCCGGATCCGTGTCATGGGGGACGAACAGCCGGTCGTCGCCGAGGCCGATGCCCGGCGCGTGGAGCGGGTGCTGCGCAATCTGGTCGTCAACGCCGTCGAGCACGGCGAGGGGCGCGACGTGGTCGTGCGGATGGCGGTGGCGGGCGGCGCCGTCGCCGTGGCCGTACGCGACTACGGAGTGGGCCTCAAGCCCGGTGAGGCGACCCGGGTCTTCAACCGGTTCTGGCGGGCGGATCCGGCGCGGGCGCGTACCACCGGCGGTACGGGCCTCGGCCTGTCGATCGCCGTCGAGGACGCGCGCCTGCACGGTGGTTGGCTCCAGGCCTGGGGCGAGCCGGGCGGCGGGTCGCAGTTCCGGCTGACGCTGCCGCGTACCGCCGACGAGCCGCTGCGGGGCTCGCCCATACCGCTGGAGCCCGAGGACTCGCGGCGCAGCCGGGAGCGTTCCGCGTTCGGAGACGCGAAGGAGAGCGCCCACCGGTTGGCGAGCGTGCCTTCCCAGTCGGCGACGGGATCGTCGCTTCCGGTGCCGCCCAGGCCGCCGGTCCTGCCGCCCGCGGGCCTGGTCGACCCGACGGCGCTGCCGGGCAACGGCGCCCGGGTGGTGCCGCGTTCCGCCGGGGAGCCCGCGGAACGGGATCCCGGCACCTCATCGACATCGACGTCGTCATCTGCCGCCACGGCCGCCCCCGCGGCTCGGGCACCTGAGCGGGAGGACACAACTCGTGGGCGCTGACCGCCTTCGTCTCGGCCGAGGGCGCGCGGTGCGGCTGCCCGTCGTTTTCGGGTGCGGTGCCCTGCTGCTGGCGGGCTGTGCGTCGATCCCCAACAGCGGCGACGTCGAGCCGGTCAAGGCGTCCCCGCGCGGTGACTCCCAGGTGCGGGTGTATCCCGTCGCTCCCGCCGAGGGCGCCGATCCCAACGAGATCGTCGACGGCTTCCTGGAGGCGATGACCAGCGACGACCCCGACTTCGCGGTGGCCAGGAAGTATCTGACGAAGCAGGCGTCGCAGAGCTGGCAGCCGGCGGACCGTACGACGGTGCTGGCGGCCGCGCCCGACCCGGCCGACCCTCAGGGGCCGTCCGGTCCCGACGGCCCCGGCCTCACCTACCCGCTGTACGGCGAGCAGATCGCCGCGGTCGACGCCGGGCACGCCTATACGCCGGTGGCGCCCGAGCCGTACAACCGCGCCATCCATCTCGTCCAGGAGAAGGTGCTGGACGGCAACGAATGGCGCAAGGAATGGCGGATCGACGACCTCCCCCAGGGGCTGGTGCTCGGCGAGTCCGACTTCCAGCGCAACTACCGCGCGGTGAACAAGTATTACTTCGCCTCCGGACAGGGCTGGCTCGTCGCCGACCCCGTCTACATCCGCCAGCGCATAGACCCCGTGACGCGGATGGACCCGGTCACCCAGGCCGTCAAGGTGCTCCTCGAAGGGCCGACGGACTGGATACGGCCCGTGGTCGACTCGCCCTTCCCGACCGGTACGGAGCTGAAGCGCGGCACCCGGACTCTTGAGTTTGACGACCGCAACTCGCTGAAGGTGCCGCTCAACGCGAAGGTCGACAACGTCGGGCGGGAGCAGTGCCGCAAGATGGCGGCGCAACTTCTCTTCACCCTCCGCGACTTGACCTCCACCCGAGGCGAACAGGTCGAGCTGCTGCGGCAGGACGGCTCCTCGCTGTGCGTGCTGAGCGGCGACCAGGCCGAGGAGTTCGCCGCCGACCGTACGTCGGGCAGCTCGGACAGTCCGTACTTCATCGACGCGAAGGGCCGGCTCTCGCAACTGTCGGCGAGCAGCAAGGAACCGATCGACCCGCCACGTGTGCGGGGCCCGTTCGGCGACGGCACGATGCCGTTGGGCCAGGTCGCCGTGGCGCGTGACGAGAAGCACGCGGCGGGCGTCTCGCAGGACGGCAAGTCCCTGTACGTCGGGTCGATCATCTCGACGGGCGAGGTGGGCGACGCCCTGGTCGTCAGCAAGGCCACGAAGAAGGAGGACCGGCTGTCGGCGCCGAGTTGGGACGGGAACGGCGATCTGTGGATAGCTGATCGCGACCCGAAGCAGTCCCGGCTGCTGCGTCTCGCCGACGGCGCCGACGCGCCCCGCGAGGTCACGGTCGACGGACTCGGCGACGCGCGGATCGAGGCGCTGCGGGTGTCCGCCGACGGCGTACGGGTGGCGCTGCTGCTCTCCGAGGACGGACGGACGACCCTCCAGATCGGCCGGGTGGAGCGTCGGGGACCGGCCGGGGAGCAGACGGTGTCCGTGACGGAGCTGAAGGCCGTGGCGCCGCGTATGGAGACGGTGACCGCCGTGTCGTGGGCCGGGCCGAGCCGGCTCGTCGTGGTCGGCAAGGAGGCCGGCGGGGTGCAGCAGGTGAGCTACATCCAGACGGACGGTTCGACGTCGGCGGCGGGTGTGCTGCCGGGGCTGAACCAGGTCACCGGGATCGCCGCGGCCGACGACGAACGGCAGCCGCTGGTCGCCGACTCGGGCGACGCGGGCATCGTGCGGCTGCCGACCGGCGCGAACTGGCAGACGATGGTGGAAGAGGGCTCCTCGCCGGTCTATCCGGGCTAGGGCCCCTGGATCGGGCCCTCGGTCCTGTCCGGCGGTCAGGACCTGGGCCGACGGGGCCGCGACGTGCCTTGTGCACGTGCATTTGGGCCGGATCTGAATCAGGGTTATCCACAGGGGTGGCCGGAGGTCCGAGTCATTGGCACAGTGGGTGACATGCGGGTGTGGTGGCGAGAAATCACCGGGCTGGTGCTGCCGGTCGCCTGCGGCGGCTGCGGGAGTCCCAGGACGCCGTTGTGCGACGCGTGCGGAAGGGCGTTGTACGGGACGTGGCCGTGCCGGGTGCGGCCGGTTCCCGAGCCCGTCGGGCTGCCCGTGGTGCATGCCGCAGCGCCGTACGAGGACGCCGTACGGGCCGTGCTGCTGGCGCACAAGGAGCGTGGCGCGCTCGGGCTGGCCGCGCCCCTGGGCAGGGCGCTGGCCGGGGCGGTCCAGGCCGCTGTCCCGCCGGGCACCGGTGTCGGCCCGCTGATCCTGGTGCCGGTTCCGTCGACGAGACGCGCCGTCGGTGCGCGCGGACATGACGCCGCCCGGCGTATCGCCCTGGCCGCGGCGGGGGAGCTGCGGGGTGCGGGGCGGTCGGCCCGGGTGCTTCCGGTGCTGCGGCAGCGACGGATGGTGGCCGACCAGTCGGGCCTGGGCGCCCGTCAGAGGCTCGCCAATCTGGCCGGAGCCCTGGAGGTCGCCGTCGGGGGCGCGGGGCTCCTGGAGGGCGGCAGGGTGGTGCTGGTGGACGATCTCATGACGACCGGTGCCTCGCTCGTGGAGGCGTCACGTGCGATGCATGCCGCGATGAAACCGGGGTACCCCGCATTCGTACAGGTGAGTGCGGCTGTGGTGGCCGCGCCTCCGCTCTCTTTCGAAATAAACCGGAACTGATCGCGAGTTTGCTTCGTTGCAGGTGGTGAGGGTCGTAAAACACCGGAACGGACGTACGCGGTGGTAGCGGGTGCCGATACCCGTCCAAGAGAGCTATGTTCGGTTGTGAGGAAAGCGAAAGCTCTACCTCACTGATATGCAGCGGTGCGTTGGAGCGTTTTCCAGAACCTCGAAGTCAGAGGGAATGGGGATCTTGCCCACGGGGGAGGAGGAGGTGAAAGTCGCCAAGTCCGAGGCCTCGGTGCCCATCGAGGTCGGGTGCAAGAGGGAGAAGCTCCGCAACGCGGCGGAGCGAATCCGGGAACGGAGTTCTGCGTGGACATCGTCGTCAAGGGCCGCAAGACAGAGGTACCCGAGCGGTTCCGCAAGCACGTGGCCGAGAAGCTGAAGCTGGAGAAGATCCAGAAGCTCGACGGCAAGGTGATCAGCCTCGACGTCGAGGTGTCCAAGGAGCACAACCCGCGTCAGGCGGACCGTTGCGACCGGGTGGAGATCACACTCCACTCCCGCGGTCCCGTCATCAGGGCGGAAGCCGCTGCCGCCGACCCGTACGCAGCGCTTGACCTGGCCACCGGCAAGCTGGAGGCGCGGCTGCGCAGGCAGCACGAGAAGCGTCACAACCGCCGTGGCACCGGCAGGCTTTCGGCCGCCGAGGTCGTCGATGTCGTTCCTGGCGTCGCCCAGTTGAACGGCGCGGGCCCGGCTCCCGTGACCGAGTCGTCGAACGGCGTTCCCACCACCAGGATCGGCTCGCTCGAGGTGCAGGGCGAAGGACCGCTGGTGGTCCGCGAGAAGACGCACACCGCGGCCCTGATGACCCTCGACCAGGCGCTCTACGAGATGGAGTTGGTCGGACACGACTTCTATCTGTTCGTGGATTCCGAGACCAAGGAGCCCAGCGTCGTCTACCGGCGCCACGCCTACGACTACGGCGTCATTCACCTGAGGACCGACCAACTGGCCGAGTCCGAGGCGGCGGGCGCGGGCGGCGCGCTCGGCGGCTGAGAGAAAAACGACCCCTCGGTGGTGCCCCCGCAGTGCCATATCAGGCCGCGGGGGCACCACCGTGCGGCTACTGGATCACCGCTCTGTCGGCCAGGCATGAAATCATGGCCACGCACGTCAACCCCCGGTCCCCGACCTGGGGTTGGTGTAGCTCGCATGTACTTCGGCCCATGGCCTTCAGGGGGAGGAACGATGGCGGACAGCTTCGGGCCGGTGCATCACGCGCGCGGTGCCGGCGGTACGACCGGCGGTACCGGACCGGACAGCGGCGCGGACCCGGACGACCCCGGCAAGGAACCGATCAGGGTCCTTGTCGTGGACGATCACGCTCTCTTCCGCCGGGGGCTGGAGATCGTCCTCGCCCAGGAGGAGGACATCCAGGTCGTGGGGGAGGCCGGGGACGGCGCGGAGGCCGTCGACAAGGCCGCCGACCTGCTTCCCGACATCGTGCTGATGGATGTCCGGATGCCCAAGCGCGGCGGCATCGAGGCCTGCACCTCCATCAAGGAGGTGGCCCCCAGTGCCAAGATCATCATGCTGACGATCAGCGACGAGGAGGCCGACCTCTACGACGCGATCAAGGCGGGCGCCACCGGCTATCTCCTCAAGGAGATTTCGACGGACGAGGTGGCCACCGCGATTCGCGCCGTCGCCGACGGGCAGTCGCAAATCAGCCCTTCCATGGCCTCCAAGCTTCTGACCGAGTTCAAGTCGATGATTCAGCGCACCGACGAGCGCAGACTCGTGCCGGCGCCGAGGCTCACCGAGCGCGAGCTCGAAGTCCTCAAGCTGGTCGCCACGGGAATGAACAACCGTGATATCGCCAAGGAGTTGTTCATCTCCGAGAACACCGTGAAGAACCATGTCCGCAACATCCTGGAGAAGTTGCAGCTGCACTCCCGGATGGAGGCCGTGGTCTACGCGATGCGGGAGAAGATCCTCGAAATCAGATGACGGCCCGCGTCAGTGCCGCCGCCAGCTCGGGGCGGTCGACGCGCTCGATCCGCACCGAGTCGCAGCCCACCCACTCGGCGGCCTCCCGCAGTGCCCGCGCCATCGGCTCGACAGCGGCGGGCGTGTCCAGCGAGACCTGGCGGGCGACGAGCGTGCTGCCCTCGCGCGCCGGGTCCACACGGCCGAGCAGCTTCCCGCCCGACAGCAGTGGCATCGCGAAGTACCCGTAGATCCGCTTGGGCTTGGGGACGTACGCCTCCAGGCGGTGGGTGAAGCCGAAGATCCGCTCGGTGCGGGCCCGCTCCCAGATGAGTGAGTCGAACGGCGAGAGCAGAGTCGTACGGTGCCGTCCGCGCGGGACGCTCGCCAGCGCCTCGGGGTCGGCCCAGGCGGGCTTCGCCCAGCCCTCGACCGTCACCGGCACCAGCCCGGAGTCCGCGATCACCGCGTCGACCTGCTCGCCCTTGATGCGGTGGTAGTCCCCGATGTCCGAGCGCGTGCCCACCCCGAGCGACTGGCCCGCGAGCCGTACGAGCCGGCGCAGGCACTCGGTGTCGTCCAGGTCGTCGTGCAGCACCTCGTCGGGAATGGCGCGCTCCGCCAGGTCGTACACCCGCTTCCAGCTCCGGCGCTCCGTGCACACCACCTCGCCGTGCATCAGCGCCCGCTCGACCGCGACCTTCGCCTCGGACCAGTCCCACCACTCGCCGCCGTTCTTGGCGCCGCCCAACTCGGTGGCCGTGAGCGGGCCCTCGGCGCGCAACTGCTTGATCACCGCGTCGTACGCCCCGTCGGACAGCTCGTGGTGCCAGTGCGGGCGGGCGCGGTAGGCGCGACGGCGGAAGGCGAAATGCGGCCATTCCTCGACCGGGAGGATGCAGGCGGCGTGCGACCAGTACTCGAAGGCGTGCGGCCGGGGCGGGGCGTCGGCGGTCGCCGCCGGTGTCCAGTACGACTCCTCGACCGTCCGGCGGCCCACCGCGCCCAGCCGCGCGTACGGAATCAGCTCGTGCGAGCGCGCCAGCACCGAGATCGTGTCCAGCTGTACGGCCCCGAGATGGCGCAGCACACCGCGCACGCCGCCCCGGCGGTCGGGGGCGCCGAGGAACCCCTGGGCGCGCAGGGCGATGCGGCGGGCTTCGTCGGCGGACAGCGCGGCGGCGGCGGGCGGCACAGTGGTCATGCCCCGAACGATAGACGGCGGCACTGACAGTCGGCCGGGGCCGGTGATCGCCGCGGTCAGGGACGCGCGGGCAGATACGGGTGCCTGGACGGCAGGCCGAGATCGGACGGCAGGAGCGCGCCGATCCAGGCGTCCCTCGTCGTCTCCCGCATGAGCAGGGCGCCGCGCAGGGTGCCCTCCAGCAGGAAACCGGCCTTCAGCGCGACGGCCCGCGAAGCCTCGTTGCCGGCCTCGGCGCGCCACTCGACGCGGTCGGCGCCCAGCTCGGTGAACATCCAGCGGGTCAGGGCACGCAACGCCTCCGTCGTGTAGCCCCGGCCCCGGTGCTCCTTGACCGTCCAGAAGCCGACCGCCCACACACCGGACTCGCTGTGGGCGTTGACCGAGGCCAGCAGCGGGCCGCCGCCGACCGGCTCGACCGCGAAGACGAAGTTGCTCCCGGCCCGCCACATGTCCGGGACGATCCGCTCGATGAAGTGCTCGGCGTGCTGCCTTTCGTACGGAGAGGGGATCGTGGTCCACCGCTGGACGTCGGGATCCTGGCAGGCCGCGTACACCGCGTCGATGTCGTCCGGGCCAAGGGGGCGCAGCCGCAGACGCTCGGTGATCAAGGAGGTGGTCGAGGCCTCCGGAGGGGCGGACCGGGGGGTGAGTGGCTCCATGGGGGGAGTGTGCTGACCGGGGTTCCCCGGCGCGAGCGCTTTTCGTACCTCACCGGCACCTTCCGCACGTCCCGCGCGTTCTCATTGCGGGTGACAGGAGGCAGGCGTCACGTGGACCTCCCGAGGCGGCCGGGTCCTCGCTTACGATGGCCGTTGCGGTGGGGTCGGCCCGCCGCGCCCGCGCCAGTGTCCGTTACCAGACCCAGTGCCAGGCCCGACCGGCAAGGAGACCAACCTCAGTGTCCGTCTTCAACAAGCTCATGCGTGCAGGCGAAGGCAAGATCCTGCGCAAACTGCACCGCATCGCGGACCAGGTCAACTCCATCGAAGAGGACTTCATCACCCTCTCCGACGCCGAGTTGCAGGCCCTCACCAAGGAGTACAAGCAGCGGTACGCCGACGGTGAGACCCTTGACGACCTGCTCCCCGAGGCCTTCGCGACCGTCCGTGAGGCGGCCAAGCGAGTTCTCGGCCAGCGCCCTTACGACGTCCAGCTGATGGGCGGCGCCGCGCTGCACCTCGGCCATGTCGCCGAGATGAAGACCGGTGAGGGCAAGACCCTCGTCGGCACGCTGCCCTGTTACCTGAACGCGCTGTCCGGCGACGGCGTCCACGTGATCACGGTCAACGACTACCTGGCTGAGCGCGACTCCGAGATGATGGGCCGGGTCCACAAGTTCCTGGGCCTCTCCGTCGGCTGCATCCTCGCCAACATGTCGCCCGCGCAGCGCCGTGAGCAGTACGGCTGCGACATCACGTACGGCACGAACAACGAGTTCGGGTTCGACTACCTCCGCGACAACATGGCGTGGTCCCAGGAGGAGCTCGTCCAGCGCGGTCACAACTTCGCCGTCGTGGACGAGGTCGACTCGATCCTGGTCGACGAGGCCCGTACGCCGCTGATCATCTCCGGTCCCGCCGACCAGGCCACGAAGTGGTACGGCGACTTCGCCAAGCTGGTGACCCGGCTCACCAAGGGCGAGGCGGGCAACCAGCTCAAGGGCATCGAGGAGACCGGCGACTACGAGGTCGACGAGAAGAAGCGCACCGTCGCGATCCACGAGTCCGGGGTCGCGAAGGTCGAGGACTGGCTGGGCATCGACAACCTCTACGAGTCGGTGAACACCCCGCTCGTCGGTTATCTGAACAACGCCATCAAGGCCAAGGAGCTTTTCAAGAACGACAAGGACTACGTCGTCATCGACGGCGAAGTCATGATCGTCGACGAGCACACCGGCCGTATCCTCGCGGGCCGCCGCTACAACGAGGGCATGCACCAGGCGATCGAGGCGAAGGAAGGGGTGGACATCAAGGACGAGAACCAGACGCTCGCCACGATCACCCTGCAGAACTTCTTCCGCCTCTACGACAAGCTGTCCGGCATGACCGGTACGGCCATGACCGAGGCCGCCGAGTTCCAGCAGATCTACAAGCTGGGCGTCGTGCCGATCCCGACGAACCGGCCGATGGTCCGGGTCAACCAGCCCGACCTGATCTACCGCACCGAGGTCGCGAAGTTCGCGGCGGTCGTCGACGACATCGCCGAGAAGCACGAGAAGGGTCAGCCGATCCTGGTCGGCACGACCTCCGTGGAGAAGTCCGAGTACCTGTCGCAGCAGCTCTCGAAGCGGGGTGTGCAGCACGAGGTGCTGAACGCCAAGCAGCACGACCGTGAGGCGCCGATCATCGCCCAGGCCGGGCGCAAGGGCGCGGTGACCGTCGCCACGAACATGGCCGGCCGTGGTACGGACATCAAGCTCGGCGGCAACCCCGACGACCTCGCCGAGGCGGAGCTGCGCCAGCGCGGGCTCGACCCCGTGGAGCACGTCGAGGAGTGGGCCGCCGCGCTGCCCGCGGCGATGGAGAAGGCCGAGCAGGCGGTGCGGGCGGAGTTCGAGGAGGTCGTGGACCTCGGCGGGCTGTACGTCCTCGGTACGGAGCGTCACGAGTCGCGCCGGATCGACAACCAGCTGCGTGGTCGTTCCGGCCGTCAGGGCGACCCGGGCGAGTCCCGGTTCTACCTGTCGCTGGGCGACGACCTGATGCGGCTGTTCAAGGCGCAGATGGTCGAGCGCGTCATGTCGATGGCGAACGTCCCGGACGACGTGCCGATCGAGAACAAGATGGTCACCCGCGCGATCGCCTCGGCGCAGTCGCAGGTGGAGCAGCAGAACTTCGAGACGCGTAAGAACGTCCTGAAGTACGACGAGGTGCTCAACCGGCAGCGTCAGGTCATCTACGGCGAGCGCCGCCGGGTCCTGGAGGGCGAGGACCTCCAGGAGCAGATCCGGCACTTCATGGGCGACACCATCGACGACTACATCGGCCAGGAGACGGCCGAGGGCTTCGCCGAGGAGTGGGACCTGGACCGGCTGTGGGGCGCGTTCAAGCAGCTCTACCCGGTGAAGGTCACCGTCGAGGACCTGGAAGAGGCGACGGGGGACCGCGCGGGCATCACGGCGGAGTTCATCGCCGAGTCCATCAAGGAAGACGCGCACGAGCAGTACAGCGAGCGCGAGAAGTCGCTGGGCCCGGACGTGATGCGTGAGCTGGAGCGGCGCGTCGTGCTGTCCGTGCTGGACCGCAAGTGGCGTGAGCACCTCTACGAGATGGACTATCTCCAGGAGGGCATCGGCCTGCGCGCGATGGCGCAGAAGGACCCGCTGGTCGAGTACCAGCGCGAGGGCTTCGACATGTTCACCGCCATGATGGAGGGCATCAAGGAGGAGTCCGTCGGCTACCTGTTCAACCTGGAGGTTCAGGTCGAGCAGCAGGTCGAGGAGGTCCCGGTGCAGGACGCGGCGGAGCGTACGTCGCTGGAGAAGGCGGACGCGGGCGCCCGTGCGGGCGGTGCGCGTCCGGAGATCCGGGCCAAGGGCCTGGAGGCTCCGCAGCGGCGGGACCGGCTGCACTTCTCCGCGCCGACGGTGGACGGTGAGGGCGGCGTCGTCGAGGGCGACTTCGAGAGCAACGGCGGGGCGGACCGTACGGAGGCGGGTGCGGGGACGACCCGCGCGGAGCGCCGTAAGGCGCAGAAGGGTGGGGGGCGGCGCCGCAAGAAGTAGGCGGGCGCGCGTTTTCCTCGCCGCGTAGCGGATGAGCGGACGAGCGGGTGAACGGCGGCCGGGTTCGGACACGAGGTGTCCGGGCCCGGCCGCCGTTTGCGTGGGCCGGGGCGGGATGCCCGGGTCCGTCCGGTGGCCGGTTCGTCCTCAAACGCCGGACGGGCTGGGGTGTGGTCGGCCGGTGGTGGGGTTGTCCTCAGGCGCCGGACGGGCTGGTGGGGCGCTGGGTGGGTTGGGACGGGTCCCCCGGTGGTCGGGTTGTCCTCAAGCGCCGGAGGGGGTCGGGTGGGTGTCGGGTGGGTTGGAGTGTGGCCGGCCGGTGGGTGGGGTGTCCTCAAGCGCCGGACCGGCTGAGTGCTCGCCCGCTGCCCGGTGGGGGCGTCGGGCGGGTGCACGGAGCCTGCCCGGCGCTTGAGGGCGGAACCGCCCCGTTACGTCGGGCGGCGGCGGGGGGACACCTCCACCGCCGTGCAGCGCCAGCGGAGGTCCGGGGACTGTTCCAGGCGGAACGCCATCGCGCGGACCTGGTCTCCCGCCGCGATGACCGCCCACGCCTCGACCACTCCCGGGCGGGGGTGGAAGCCCCGGCAGGTGCGGATCACCGGGGTTGTGTTGCGGGCGCGGAGTGGGGTTTTCGGGGCCAGGTGGACGAGTTGGTCGTATGCCTCGCCGATCGTCTGGCCCAGCATCGAGTGGACCGGGCGCAGGCCGCTGAGGACGGCGAGCAGTTGTTCCGCGAAGCGCTCGTGCGGTTGGAGCCAGGGTTGGCGGCGCTGGGAGACCACTCGGCCCGGCCTGCGCGGGTCTCGCCTGGCCGGTGGCCGGGTGGTCGCGACCGTCCGCGCCGCCGCCCTGTCGTACGTCCTGCTGGTCTCTGTGTCGCTCACGCAGATCGCCCCCGTTCCACAGGCCCGGCCGCATTCGCGTTACCGGGCGGTAACTTGTGTTGGGGATCTTCTACGGGTCATCCGCGACCCCCGCAAGGGCCGGATTCCGGGATGCCGCGTGTGTCGGGTGTCACCTGTCCGAGTGGCCGGGCAGGCCGGACCAGGGCGGGAGGCGTCACTCTGTGTATTCGAGTGGACGTTGAACGGCTCCGCAGTGTCACCCCGACGAGGGACCGGCCGGATACGGCGCACGTATCCTGGAACCGCTCTCCCGACTACGAAAGCGGTCATCGCATGCGCGTCTACGTCCCTCTGACCCTTCCCGGTCTCGCCGAGGCGCACAAGACGGGCGAGTTGGGTCCTGGGCCGCTGACCGCCTACGCCGTGACGCCCGGCCTGCGCGAGTGGTATCTCTCCGACGACATCGAGGAGTTGGAGTACGCGGCCCTCAACCGCGCCGCCGCCGCCTCGCTCCGGCTGATCGCCGGTGATCCGTCCGCCGCGCGGCGCCGGGTCGTGGTCGCCGTCGACGTACCGGACAAGGACGCCGCCGCCGACCCCGACCGCGGGGTGGACTCCGCCGGGCTCGGCGAGGTGCGGATCGCCGCGGGCGTCCCTCTCGCCAAGGCCGCCGCCGTGCACATCGACGCGGACGACGCCGAGGACGACGTGTCCGCCGCCGCCACGGCGCTGGGCGCCGCCGACCACGGCGACGACGACGCGCAGTTCACGGTGGACGGCGCCGAGGACCACGAGCTGCTCTGGTTCGGGGTCCAGGAGATCCCGGGCATCGTGGCGTAACGCGTCGTCGCGCAAGGCAGCGGCGCGCAAGCCGTCGGCGCGCGGAATTCCGAGGCGCGTTGTCAGACCCGGCCGGTAACGTTTCCGGCATGGGGAAGCACGACGCACATCTGGTCTGGGACTGGAACGGGACTCTGCTCGACGACTTCGGCGCGGTCATCGGGGCGACCAACGCCTGCTTCGCGGAGATCGGTCTGGAGCCGATCACCGCCGAGCGGTACCGGGATCTGTACTGCATGCCGATCCCGGTCTTCTACGAGCGTCTGATGGGCCGCCTCCCCACGGACGCCGAGTGGCTGATCATGGACGAGACCTTCCACCGGCACTACGTCGAGCGGCGCGTCGGGTGCGTGCTGACCGAGGGTGCCGAGGAGCTGCTGGCGCAGTGGACGCTGGCCGGCCGCAGCCAGTCCATTCTCAGCATGTACGCGCACGACCAACTGGTCCCTGTCGTACGGGACTACGGGATCCACCAGCACTTCGTCCGGGTCGACGGGCGGACGGGCCCTTCCGGCGGTACGAAGGCCGTGCACATGGAGCGCCATCTGGCCGCGCTGGCCAAGGAGGGCCGGATAGACCCGGCCCGCACGGTGGTGATCGGTGACGCGGTCGACGACGCCCTGGCCGCCGCTCATGTCGGCGCCCGCGCGGTGCTCTACACCGGCGGATCGCACAGCCGTAAGAGCCTGGAGGAGGTGGGGGTCCCCGTCGTGGACAGTCTCGCCGAGGCCGTCGATCTCGCGCAGAGCATCGCGCGCTGACCGTCGTCTTCCCGGCGCCCCCGCCACGGGCCACTTGTCACTGGCCGGACCGGCAAATTTCTCGCCCTTCTTTTGTACATTTGCGGTTCATGACGGGTCCGGGGTGCGGCGGGATAGCCTGGGGCCGTGATCAGTGCGATATGCCGTGGGAGCAGCGAAGCTCCCGGCCCGCGCCCGGAGTGCCACAGCGCCCCGGGCCTCGCTGATCTCCACAATCCGGCGCGGCCGTCAAGTTTGGCCAATAACGTCCCGGACATCTCTCATCGCGGCATAGCGTCGACTCAGACCGGAGACCCCGCGTCGTGGCGTTGTGTCGCTTCTTTCATCGACGTCACGCAATGGCGCGCGACAGGAGCCAGAGGACATGCAGACCAAGCTGGACGAAGCCAAGGCCGAGCTGCTCGCACGGGCGGCCCGGGTCGCTGAGAACAGCCCAGCCGGGGGGGCTGAGGGTCTGGGGGGCACCTCCCGGAACAACTCGGCCGCGACGGCGACCGACGACGAGACGTACGACGAGAAGCGTCCTGACAAAGAGACGCTGCTCGCCTTCCTCCACAAGTACTACCTGCACACCGCCCCGGACGACCTCGCCGACCGCGATCCGGTCGACATCTACGGTGCGGCGCTCTCCCACTACCGGCTGGCGGAGGACCGTCCGCAGGGCACGGCCAGCGTGCGGGTCCACACGCCGTCCGTCGAGGAGAACGGCTGGACCTGCACCCACACGGTCGTCGAGGTCGTCACCGACGACATGCCGTTCCTGGTCGACTCGGTCACCAACGAACTCTCCCGGCAGAACCGCGGCATCCACGCCGTCATCCACCCGCAGATCCTGGTACGCCGCGATGTCACCGGCAAGCTCATCGAGGTCCTTCCCGAGAGCCGGGTCGACGGCGCCGAGCTGACGCACGACACCCTGATCGAGTCCTGGATCCACGTCGAGATCGACCGCGAGACCGACCGGTCCGATCTCAAGCAGATCACCTCCGACCTGCTGCGCGTCCTGTCCGACGCCCGCGAGGCCGTCGAGGACTGGGACAAGATGCGCGAGTCCGCGCTGCGCATCGCCGACGAGCTGCCCAGCGAGCCGACCGCCGACGACCTGCGCGACCAGGAGGTCGAGGAGGCGCGCGAGCTGCTGCGCTGGCTCGCCGAGAACCACTTCACCTTCCTCGGCTACCGCGAGTACGAGCTGACGGGCGACGACGCCCTGACCGCCGTGCCCGGCACCGGCCTCGGCATCCTGCGCTCCGACCCGCGGCACACCGACGACGAGGCCCACCCGGTGAGTCCGTCGTTCAACCGGCTGCCGGCCGACGCGCGCGCCAAGGCCCGCGAGCACAAGCTGCTCATCCTGACGAAGGCCAACAGCCGCTCCACCGTGCACCGCCCGAGCTATCTCGACTACGTCGGTGTGAAGAAGTTCGACGACAAGGGCAACGTCGTCGGCGAGCGCCGCTTCCTGGGCCTCTTCTCCTCGGCGGCGTACACCGAGTCCGTACGCCGCGTGCCCGTCGTACGCCGCAAGGTCGCCGAGGTCCTGGAGGGCGCCGGCTTCTCGCCGAACAGCCACGACGGCCGCGACCTGATGCAGATCCTGGAGACGTACCCGCGCGACGAGCTGTTCCAGACGCCCGTCGAGCAGCTGCGCTCCATCGTCACCAGCGTCCTGTACCTCCAGGAGCGGCGCCGGCTGCGCCTCTACCTCCGTCAGGACGAGTACGGGCGCTACTACTCCGCCCTCATCTACCTGCCGCGCGACCGCTACACCACCGGCGTCCGGCTGCGGCTGATCGACATCCTCAAGGAGGAACTCGGCGGCACCAGCGTCGACTTCACGGCCTGGAACACCGAATCCATCCTCTCCCGGCTCCACTTCGTCGTACGCGTGCCGCAGGGCACCGAGCTGGCCGGGCTCACCGACCCGGACGTCGACCGCATCGAGGCGCGGCTCGTCGAGGCCGCCCGCTCCTGGGCCGATGGCTTCGGTGAGGCGCTCAACGCCGAGCTGGGCGAGGAGCGCGCCGCCGAACTGCTGCGCCGCTACGGCAACGCCTTCCCCGAGGGCTACAAGGCCGACCACTCGCCGCGCGCCGCCGTCGCCGACCTCGTACGCGTCGAGGAACTGAGCCGCGAGGAGAAGGACTTCGCGCTCTCCCTCTACGAGCCGGTCGGCGCCGGCCCCGGCGAGCGCCGCTTCAAGATCTACCGCACGGGCGAGCAGGTCTCCCTCTCCGCCGTCCTGCCGGTGCTCCAGCAGCTCGGCGTCGAGGTCGTGGACGAGCGCCCGTACGAGCTGCGCTGCGCGGACCGCGCCCACGCCTGGATCTACGACTTCGGACTGCGCATGCCGCGCGGCGAGAACGGCCACACCAAGGACGACCATCTCGCCGAGGACGCCCGCGAGCGCTTCCAGGACGCCTTCGCGGCCGTCTGGACGGGGGAGGCGGAGAACGACGGCTTCAACTCCCTCGTGCTGCGCGCCGGGCTCAACTGGCGCGAGGCGATGGTGCTGCGCGCCTACGCGAAGTATCTGCGCCAGGCCGGGGCGACCTTCAGCCAGGACTACATGGAGGACACCCTCCGTAACAACGTTCACACCACCCGGCTGCTGGTCTCCCTCTTCGAGGCCCGGATGGCGCCCAACCGCCAGCGCGCCGGTACGGAGCTGATCGAAGGGCTCCTCGAAGAGCTGACCGGGGCCCTGGACCAGGTCGCCAGCCTCGACGAGGACCGCATCCTGCGGTCGTTCCTCACCGTCATCAGGGCCACGCTGCGGACGAACTTCTTCCAGAGCGCCGGCGAGGGAAGGGCCACGAGGGGCCGGAGCGCGGGCAAGGGGCACGACCGGAAGGTCGGGACGGGCCGGGAGAGCACGGTCGACAAGCACCACAGCTACGTGTCGATGAAGTTCGACCCGCAGGCCATCCCCGACCTGCCCGCGCCCCGCCCGGCGTACGAGATCTGGGTCTACTCGCCGCAGGTCGAGGGCGTGCACCTGCGCTTCGGCAAGGTCGCGCGCGGCGGTCTGCGCTGGTCCGACCGGCGCGAGGACTTCCGTACGGAGATCCTCGGCCTGGTCAAGGCGCAGATGGTCAAGAACACGGTGATCGTGCCCGTCGGCGCCAAGGGCGGCTTCGTCGCCAAGCACCTCCCGGACCCGGCCGTCGACCGTGACGCCTGGCTCGCCGAGGGCATCGCCTCCTACAAGACGTTCATCTCGGCCCTGCTCGACATCACCGACAACATGGTGGCGGGCGAGGTCGTGCACCCGGCGGACGTGGTGCGGCACGACGAGGACGACACGTACCTGGTCGTCGCCGCCGACAAGGGCACCGCCAGCTTCTCCGACATCGCCAACGAGGTCGCGATCGCCTACGACTTCTGGCTCGGCGACGCCTTCGCCTCCGGCGGCTCCGCCGGTTACGACCACAAGGGCATGGGCATCACGGCGCGCGGCGCCTGGGAGTCCGTCAAGCGGCACTTCCGCGAGCTGGGCCACGACACCCAGACCGAGGACTTCACGGTCGCCGGGGTCGGCGACATGTCGGGCGACGTCTTCGGCAACGGCATGCTGCTCTCCGAGCACATCCGGCTGGTCGCCGCCTTCGACCACCGGCACATCTTCATCGACCCGGACCCGGACGCGGCCACCTCGTTCGCCGAGCGCCGCCGCCTCTTCGACCTGCCGCGCAGCTCCTGGGCCGACTACGACAAGTCGCTGCTGTCCCAGGGCGGCGGGATCCATCCCCGTAGCGCGAAGTCGATCCCGGTCAACGCGCACGTGCGCCAGGCGCTGGGGATCGACGCGGGCGTGGCCAAGCTGACGCCGGCCGATCTGATGCGGGCGATCCTCAAGGCCCCGGTCGACCTGATGTGGAACGGCGGCATCGGTACGTACATCAAGTCGTCCGGCGAGTCGAACGCGGACGTGGGCGACAAGGCCAACGACGCCATCCGTATCAACGGCGAGGACCTGCGGGCCAAGGTCGTCGGCGAGGGCGGAAACCTGGGCGCGACGCAGCTCGGCCGTATCGAGTTCGCGCGGCGCGGGGCCGACGGCCAGGGCGGCAAGATCAACACCGACGCCATCGACAACAGCGCCGGCGTGGACACCTCCGACCACGAGGTGAACATCAAGATCCTGCTCAACAGCCTGGTGAAGGAAGGCGACATGACCGTCAAGCAGCGCAACAAGCTGCTGGCGGCCATGACCGACGAGATCGGCACGCTGGTCCTGCGCAACAACTACGCGCAGAACACCGCACTCGCCAACGCGGTCCTCCAGGCCCCCTCCCTGCTCCACGCCCACCAGCGGTTCATGCGCCGCCTGGAGCGGGACGGCAACCTCGACAGGGCGCTCGAATTCCTGCCGACCGACCGCCAGATCCGGGAGCTGCTCAACTCGGGCAAGGGGCTGTCACAGCCCGAACTCGCCGTCCTGCTCGCGTACACGAAGATCACCGTCGCCGACGAGCTGATCTCCACCGAGCTGCCCGACGACCCGTATCTGCGCAAGCTGCTGTACGCGTACTTCCCCGCACAGCTCCGCGAGAAGTTCGCCGAGCAGATCGAGGGGCACGCGCTGCGCCGCGAGATCATCACGACGGTGCTGGTCAACGACACCGTGAACGCGGGAGGTTCGACCTTCCTGCACCGGCTGCGCGAGGAGACCGGGGCGTCGATCGAGGAGATCGTACGGGCGCAGACGGCCGCCCGGGAGATCTTCGGTCTCGGCGCGGTCTGGGACGCGGTCGAGGCGCTGGACAACACCGTCGGCGCCGACGTCCAGACCCGGATCCGGCTCCACTCGCGTCGCCTGGTCGAGCGCGGCACCCGCTGGCTGCTCGGCAACCGGCCGCAGCCGGTGGAGATCGCGGGGACGGTCGAGTTCTTCGCCGAAGGCGTGGAGCAGGTGTGGCAGCAACTGCCGCAACTGCTGCGCGGCGCGGACCTGGAGTGGTACCAGAACATCGTGGAGGAGCTCTCCGCGGTGGGCGTGCCCGATGTGCTGGCGCTGCGGGTCGCCGGATTCTCCGCGGCGTTCCCGGCGCTCGACATCGTGCAGATCGCCGACCGTACGGGCAAGGAGCCGCTGGCCGTCGCCGAGGTGTACTACGACCTCGGGGACCGGCTGCGGATCACGCAGCTGATGGACCGGATCATCGAGCTGCCGAGGGCCGACCGCTGGCAGTCCATGGCCCGCGCGTCGATCCGCGAGGACCTGTACGCGGCGCACGCCGCCCTGACGTCGGACGTGCTGTCCGTCGGCAACGGCACGTCGACGCCGGAGGAGCGCTTCAAGGCGTGGGAGCAGAAGAACGCGGCGATTCTGGGGCGTTCACGGGCCACGCTGGAGGAGATCCAGAGCTCGGACTCCTTCGACCTGGCGAATCTGTCGGTGGCGATGCGGACGATGCGGACGCTGCTGCGGACGCACGCGTAGGCCGTCCCCGGCGGGGGCTGTCCTCAAGCGCCGGACGGGCTTGAGTGGGCCGGCCCGGTCGGAAGGGCGGGTCCTGGTGGTGAGGCCGGGGCGGTTGGCCGGGGTTCGTCCGGCGGCCGGTTCGTCCTCAAGCGCCGGACGGGCTGGAAATGCCCGCCGGGCGGGCTGAAGGTGCCGGGCGGGCGGGCTGAACGTGCCGGGCGGGCTGCGTATGCGGCCCGCCCGGCGGGGTCCGGACAACCCGTCCTGGTGCTGTGGCGGATTGGTTTCACCGGGTCCGTCCGGCAGCCGGTTCGTCCACAGACACCGGACGGGCTGAATCGCCTAGCCCTTGCGCTTCTTCGGGGCCGCCGTGAACTCCTCGTATGCCGCTACTACTTCCGCCGCCGGGCCGTCCATGCGGAGCGTTCCCGACTCCAGCCAGATCGCCCGGTCGCAGGTCTCGGTGATCGTCTTGTTGCTGTGGCTGACCAGGAAGACCGTGCCCGCCTCCTCGCGCAGCTCGGCGATGCGTTCCTTGCTGCGTTTCTGGAACTTCGCGTCCCCCGTGGACAGCGCCTCGTCGATGAGCAGCACGTCGTGCGTCTTGGCCGCCGCGATCGAGAAGCGGAGCCGTGCGCCCATGCCGGAGGAGTACGTGCGCATCGGCAGGGTGATGAAGTCGCCCTTCTCGTTGATCCCGGAGAACTCCACGATGTCGGCGTAACGGCTCTTGACCTGCGCGCGCGTCATGCCCATCGCGAGCCCGCCGAGTATCACGTTGCGCTCGCCGGTCAGATCGCTCATCAGCGCCGCGTTGACGCCGAGGAGCGAGGGCTGGCCCCGTGTGTAGACCTTGCCCTCGCTCGGCGGCAGCAGTCCGGCGACCGCCTTGAGCAGCGTCGACTTCCCGGAGCCGTTGGAGCCGATGAGACCGATGGCCTCGCCCTTGTACGCGACGAAGCTCACGCCCCGTACGGCGTGCACCTCGCGCACGCCGGGGCTCTGCCGGCGCGAGACGATCCGGCTGAGCGCCGAGGTGGCGCTGCCTTTGCCGCCCTTGGTGCCGTGCACCTTGTAGGTGATGTGGACGCCGTCGACGACGACGGTCGGAACACTCTCGGTCTCAGCCACGGCCGTACTTCTCCTCCGCCTGCCAGAAGAACAGGAATCCGCCGGCCCCGACGAGTACCGCCCAGCCGGTGGCGACCAGCCAGGCGTGGGGCGGGAGTTGACCGGCGGTGAAGCTGTCGATGAGCGCGAAGCGCATCAGGTCGATGTAGACGGCCGCCGGATTGCATTCGAGCGCCAGCCGGACCAGGTGCGGGACGTCCTGGTTCTTGAAGACCGTGTCGAGGCTCCACATCACGCCGGACGCGTACATCCAGGTGCGGAGCAGGAACGGCATCAGCTGCGCGATGTCCGGCGTCGACGCGGTCAGCCTCGCGACGATCATCGCGAGCCCGGTGTTGAACACGGTCTGGAGCGCGAGGGCGGGCACGGCCAGCAGCCAGGCCGGCCTCGGGTACTGCTCGAAGACGGCCAGGATCACGGCCAGCGCGCCCAGGGAGAACAGCAGCTGTTGCAGCTGCTGGAGGGCGAAGGCGAGCGGCAGCGAGGCGCGCGGGAAGTGCAGGGCGCGTACGAGGCCGAGATTGCCGGAGATGGCACGGGTCCCGGCGTTGATGGTCCCGGCGGTGAACGTCCAGATGAAGACGCCGGTGACCAGGAACGGTACGAAGTCCGGCACCCCGTGCTTGGTGTTGAGCAGGACGCCGAAGATGAAGTAGTAGACCGTCGCGTTGAGCAGCGGCGTCATGATCTGCCAGAGCTGGCCGAGCTTCGCCTTGCTGTACTGCGAGGTGAGCCGGGCGGTGGCGAAGGCCGTGACGAAGTGGCGGCGGGAGTGCAGCCCGCGCAGATACGCGGGGAGCGAGGGCCGGGCGCCGCTCTCGGTCAGACCGTGCCGGGCGGCGAAGGCGCGCAGGTCCTGCGGGAGGGGGGCCGGCCGGACCGAGGGGGCTGTTTCGGGGGCCCGGACCGGGGCGGGGGGTGCGGTCGTCTGGCTCACAGAGGTCGCTTTCGACGAGGGACATCGAACGGAGGCGGCGGGGAGGCGGCGAGGCGGGTGAGGCGGATGAGCGACGGAACGGGACCGTTTCGTCGTAACGAAGAGGTTAGAACGGAAGTACGTCGCAACGCAACCGTTTCGTCGTGACGTGCATGACGCTATGCTCGGCGCCATGCCCACGGACCCCCGCCTCTCACGCCGCGCCCCAGCGGGAGCCGCAGTGCTCCGTGAGGACGTGACCGACGCCATCCGCTCCGCCGTCTTCGAGGAACTGGCCGCCGTCGGCTTCGCGCGGATGTCCATCGAGGGCATCGCCCGCCGGGCCGGTGTCGGCAAGACCGCCGTCTACCGGCGCTGGAAGTCCAAACTGGCGCTGGTGCTCGACCTGGTCTCCGCCGTCGCGGCCCAGGGGCTGCCCGTACCGGCGACCGGTTCGCTGTACGGAGACGTACGCGCCCTGCTCGAAGTGGCGTCGCACGCCCTGCGCCACCCGCTGGCCTCCCGCGTCATCCCCGACCTGCTGGTGGAGGCCGCCCGGCACCCGGAGATCTCCGAGGCGATCAAGTCCGCGCTGCTGGACCGGGAGCACGGCATCGCGGCCGTGGTCGTACGCGAGGCCGTCGCCCGCGGCGAACTGCCCGAGGGCACCGACCCCGACCGGGCGCTCGACCTCATCGCGGGCCCGCTCTACTGGCGTCTCGTCGTCGTACGGGGCGACCTGCCCGCCGGCTATCTCGACGACCTCGCCGCCACGGCGGTCACCGCGCTGACCCGCGACCGCACCGCCTGACCTGACCTGACCCGGCCGACCGTCCCTCGTATCCACGGGCACCGTCCCGGCATCTCGCAGCCGCCGTACGGGTGACATGACCCCGGTCTCCGTAGCCCTGGTGGATGAATCTTCGTTGCCCGTGTGGGGGAGACCAGGGCAGGTCCTTCCGCGAAGACGAGCCAAAGGACGGGCGCCCCATGAGTGTCGCTTCCACACCAGATTCAGGGCGGCACCCAGGACGCGGCCGAGGCCGGGTCGTCATGCTGGTCGACAACGCCGTCAACGGCGACTCCCGCGTACAGAAGGCCGCCCGCTCCATGGCCGACGCCGGCTGGGACGTGGTGCTGCTGGGCCAGTCCCCGGACCGCGACCGGCACCGCTGGACCATCGGCGACGCCGAAGTCCGGCTGGTCCCCGTCGTGATGACCCTCGCCAAACGCCGCCGGGACTACCGCAGAGTCGTCCTGCCGCGCCTCTTCGCCTACCGGCGCGGCGGCATCGCGCACCATCGCAAGCAGTGGGTGAAGGCCTGGCGCGCCGATCTGCTGGCCCGCAGGTCCGCCGAGGGCCGGCGGTTCCTGATCCGGCGTACGGCGGCTCGCATCCTGGCCCGCTGGGTCGGCTTCCGGCACCGCCAACTCGCCCTCGTGGAGGGCAGACGCAATCCGGACTCGCTGCCCGAGCGACTCCGTACGGCCATGTGGCGCGCCCTGCTCGGCGACCGCTGCTGGCGCAGGCTGGAGCCGTACCTGTGGGACTACGAGTTCGCCTTCGGCCCCGTCGTCGACGCCCTCGAACCTGATCTCATCCACGCCAACGACTTCCGGATGATCGGCGTCGGCGCCCGCGCCGTGCACCGCGCGCGGGGCAAGGGCCGGAGCGTGAAGCTGGTCTGGGACGCCCACGAGTATCTGCCGGGCATCAAGCCCCGTGCCGGGTACCGGCGTTGGATGCCCGCCCATGTCGCGCACGAACGGGAGTACGGGCGGTGTGCGGACGCCGTCGTCACGGTCTCCCAGACCCTGGCCGAGCTGCTGCACAAGGAGCACCGGCTGCCCCGGGTGCCCGCCGTCGTGCTCAACGCCCCCGGCGGTGGCCCGCCCGCCGACCGCGCCCATGAACCCGTGCCGGATCTGCGGCAGTTGTGCGGCATCGACGCCGCCACGCCGCTCCTCGTCTACAGCGGCGCCCTCGCCCCGCAGCGCGGGCTCGCCACGCTCATCGAGTCGCTGCCCCAACTGCCGGGCGCGCACGCGGCGCTGGTCGTCCCCGCGCCCGACGGATGGGTCGTACGCAGGGTGCTCGACCACGCCGCCGAACTCGGGGTCGCCGACCGCGTCCACCCGCTGCCGTACGTCCCGCACTGGCAGATCGTGCCCTTCCTGGCCGCCGCCGACATCGGCGTCATCCCGATCCACCACTGGCCGAACCATGAACTCGCCCTGATCACCAAGTTCATGGAGTACGCGCACGCCAAGCTGCCCATCGTCGTCAGCGACGTGCGCACCATGGCGGCGAAGGTGCGCGAGACCGGGCAGGGCGAGGTGTTCCGCGCGGAGGACACTGCCGACTTCGTACGGGCGGCGCGTGCCGTGCTCGCCGATCCGGCCGCCTACCGCAAGGCGTACGACAGCCCCGGACTGCTGGAGCAGTGGACCTGGGACGCACAGGCCGACATCCTCGACTCGGTCTATCAGGGGCTGTTGGCGGTCCCGGCGGAGGCGACCGCAACCGCGACCGCCGCCGCGACGGTCCCCCAGGGCGAACCGGCCACCGAGGACGAGGAGCCGGAGCCGGGCGACCCGGCGGGTGCCACGGCCACCTGACCGGAGGCGCGGGTGACCACGTGACCATACGGCCGTACGGGCGTTGATGTCCTCGAACGTCGGGAGACGTCACCGGCGTCGGGGGAGCGCCGCACCCAACGAGCCGGATTGGAAAGTGAGTCACCGTGCACAGGTCCGCGTACGAGCAGATGGAGCTCTGCGTCAAGGAGTACATGCCCGCGTCCGGCCGCCACCGGGTGGTCGACCTGGGGTCGCGCGTCTCGCCCAAGCAGTCCCTCACCCACCGCGGTCTGCTCGACGGTCGCGATGTCGAGTACATCGGCGTCGACGTGCTCGACGGTCCGAACGTCGACATCGTGATGCCCAAGCCGTACCGCATTCCGGTACGGTCGCGCACCGCCGACTTCGTGCTGTCGGGGCAGGCGTTCGAGCACATCCCGTTCTTCTGGGCGTCGATGATGGAGATCGCCCGCGTCCTGCGGCCCGGCGGCCTGGCGTTCGTCACCGCCCCCTCGCGCGGCCATGTGCACGACGCGCAGGACTGCTGGCGGTACTACCCCGACGGGTTCCGGGCCATGGCCGCCTTCACCGGGCTCGAACTGGCCGAGGCGTACACGGACTTCCCGCCGATGAAGGGGATCCGCTTCGACTACGCCGCCATCGACGGCAAGCGCGCCTACTGGGGCGACTCGGTCGGCGTGTTCCGCAGGCCGAGTCGGCCGAGGCGGCGGCTGTGGGAGTACGCCGTACGGGAGTTGACCGTCCGTTACGCGAACCGGGTGGGCGGCGTCGAGGGCATTCCGCTGCCCGAGCCGGTCGAAGGGCGTGACGGGTGCGGCAGAGGGGCACCCGTCACCGCGCCCGCCGCCCCTGTCGTGCCTGCTCCGGCCACGGAGGCACAGCCCGGAGCCGTACAGCCCGTAACGGCTGAGTTGCACACGAAAGAGGCATAAACCAACGTGAGTTGACGAAAGGTGACATCGGCGGAGTTCTCCGCGTACCGTCCGTCGGCATGGCATGGCGAAGCGCAGTGAACGGCGCACTCGAAAAGCTCACCGGATATCAGCTCAGGCGGATCCCCGTCCCCGCCCCGCGGTCGGCGACGCCGACAACGCCGGCGCCCCCCGTCGTACCGACGCCGGAACCGCCGGCCGCGGAGCCGACGCCCAAGCCCAAGCCGAAACCGAAGCCGGCGGCGCTCCCCGCCGACTACGACGACGAGGCGAAGGAGATCATCCGCGTGGTCAAGCCGTTCACGATGACCTCCCCGGAGCGGCTCAACGCCTTCATCCTGGCGACCCGCCATGTCGTACGGCACAACATCCCCGGTGACATCGTCGAGTGCGGAGTCTGGCGCGGCGGCTCGATGCAGGCCTGCGCCAAGACGCTGCTCGCGCTCGGCGAGACCGACCGCGACCTGCACCTCTTCGACACCTTCGAGGGCATGCCGCCGCCCACCGCCGAGGACCTGCGGCGCGACGGCAAGTCCGCCGAGGACCTGCTCGCGGCGCAGGGCAAGGACCGGCCGATCTGGGCGATCGCCTCGCTGGAGGACGTACAGGCGGGCTTCGAGCAGGTGCCGTACCCCGGCGAGCGGGTGCACTACGTGCAGGGCATGGTCGAGGACACCGTGCCGCAGCAGGCGCCCGAGCAGATCTCCATCCTGCGCCTCGACACCGACTGGTACGCCTCCACCAAGCACGAACTGGAGTTCCTCTACCCCCGGTTGGTGAGCGGCGGTGTGCTGCTCATCGACGACTACGGCTACTGGCAGGGCTCCCGCCAGGCCGTGGACGAGTTCCTGGAGAAGACGGGCGAACGGCTGCTCATGCTGCGCATGGACGAGGGCCGGATCGCGGTCAAGCCCTGAATCCACCCCCGCTGTTCAGTAGTTCAGAAGTTCAGAAGTTCGGAAGGACCGTGCACCGCGCATGACCCCCCGCCTCACCGTCGTCGTGCCCATCTACAACGTGGAGGACTATCTCGACGACTGCCTACGCTCACTGGCCGGACAGACCATGGCCGACTCCGAGATCGTCATGGTGAACGACGGTTCCACGGACGGGAGCGCACGGATCGCGAGACGGTTCGCCGAACGGGACGAACGGTTCCGGCTGGTCGAGCAGGAGAACGCCGGGCTCGGCGCGGCGCGCAACACCGGAGTCCGTTACGCCCGGGGGGAGTTCCTCACCTTCGTCGACAGCGACGACGTGGTGCCGGACGACGCGTACGAGCGGATGCTCGCCGCGCTCGACGCCTCGGGCTCCGACTTCGCCACCGGCAATGTGCTCAGGCTCGGTCCCGGCGGCGCGCTCGTGCAGGCGCCGATGTTCCGCAAGCCGATGGCGACGGAGCGCTCCGGGACCAGGATCACCCGCGACTGGGTGCTGCTCGGGGACCGTATCGCCTGCAACAAGGTCTTCCGGAAGGCCTTCTGGGACCGGCACTCCTTCGCCTTCCCGTCCGGGGTGCTGTACGAGGACATCGCCGTCGTGCTGCCCGCGTACTTCCTGGCGGGCGGCGTGGACGTGCTGTCCGGCCCCGTCTACCACTGGCGGACCAGGGACGGCTCGATCACCGCGAAGCGCGCCGTGCCGAAGGGGATCCGGGACCGGGTCACCGCCGTGTCGTCCGTCAGCGACTTCCTCACCGAGAAGCAGCGGGAGCGACAGCAAGGGCAGGCGCGTGCGGGCGGCGACAGCGATGTCAACTGGGCCGACGCGCAACGCCGTTACCACCAGCACGTCCTGTCCGGCGATCTGTGGCTGTTCATCGAGGCGCTGCCCGACGGGGACGCCGACTTCCACGCCGCCTTCCTCGACCACGCCAACACCTTCGCCACGACGGTCGACCAGAGCGTCTTCGACGCCCTGCCGCTGCATCTGCGCGTCAAGTGGCATCTGATCCGTGAGCGCCGGATGCCCGAACTCCTCGCGCTGCTCGCCCACGAGAAGGCCGACCCCGGCGCCTTCGGCGTCCGTGGACTGCGCAGGTCCCGCGCCGAGTACCCGGTGCTCACCGGCGGTCTGCCCCGGGCCGTCGCCACCCTCAAGCCCAAGGAACTGCCGGTGACCTCGCATCTCACCGAGGCCGTATGGCGCGACGGGCGACTGCACCTCAAGGGCTACGCGTACGTACGCAACGTGCCGGCCGACGCGCGCCGCAGGTCCGTCAAGGCGGCATGGCTGCGCACCGGGAAGCGGCGCGTGCTGCCGCTGCGGACGCGCACCGTGCGGATGCCGGCGGCGACGTACGAGTCCAAGCAGGGCCTGCACATCTACGACTGGGCCGGGTTCGAGACCGTCGTCGACCCGCGTCGGCTGGTGAAGGCGCGGGCCGCCGGCTCCGTCCGTACCGTCTGGAAACTGGAGATGGGGGTGTTCGGAGCGGGACGGCTGCGCCGGGCGCCGCTGCGGCTGACGGGCGCGGCCGCGGCACCCGCCGTGCCCGCCGTGCACTACGTGGACGACACCACGCGCGTCGTCCCCACGCTCTCCGGCAACAAGCTCGAACTGCGCGTCGAGCCCGTACGCGCGCTGCTCACCGGCCACTTGGGGACCGAGGGCGCCGTGCGGACCGACGGCGCCGTGCGGACCGAGGGCGCCGTACGGATCGAGGGTCTGCTCCATGCCACGGGCAGCTCCACGAGCAGCCCGCCGAGCGCGCTGGCCGTCCAGAACTGGTACACCAAGGACGTCCACGAGGTCCCTCTGAAGCTCGTGGACGGCACGTTCAGCGCCGACATCCCGCTCGCCGTCTTCGACGACCCCACGGCGCGCCGGCGATCCACCGTGCCGTGGGGTGTCCATCTCGTACGGGCCAACGGCAGCCGCTTCGCCGTGGCGGCCCGTGGTGCGGTCCGGCCGGGACACTACGGCCTGGGCGACGGGCGGGAGTTGTACGTCACCGCCAACGCGGCGGGCGATCTGGTCCTCAGCGACCAGACCGAGCAGCCGGTGGTCGACGCGCTCGACTGGACGGCGGACGGCGAGCTGATCCTGGAGGGCAGCCAACCCGCCCTCCAGGCGACCGAGTTGGTGTTGCAGCACAGCGGCCACCGGGAGGAGAACGTCTTTCCGGTCGTCACGCTCGCCGACGGCCGGTTCCGTACGGCCCTGCTGCCCGCCGCCGTCGAGGGACTGAACGGCACCCGCCAACTCGCCGAGGGCCGCTGGCTGTTGTACGTCCGTGAGCCGGGGGAGACCGACCCGGAGCGCTACACCGCCGTACGCGTCCAGCCCTCGCGGCACCAGACGCTGCCGCTCGTACGGACCCTGGACGGACGGGAGTTCACCCTCGACCGGCACCGCCAGGACATGCTCCAGCTGCACTCCGGATCCGTGCTCCCGGAGCACGACCGCGGCGCCTACCGGCAACAGCGCCTGCGCCGCGTCTACGCGAGCGCCCGCACCGCCGGGCCGCTGCGCGACGCCGTGCTCTACAACAGCTTCGACGGCAGGCAGTACTCCGACTCGCCGCGCGCCGTCCACGAGGAACTGGTGCGCCGCCAGGCCCCGGTGGAGCATCTGTGGGTCGTGCGCGACCGGCAGGTGACGCTGCCGCGCGGCGTCCGAGCCGTCGAACTGCACAGCGCCGACTGGTACGAGGCACTGGCCCGCAGCCGATGCGTCGTCAGCAACACACATCTGCCGGAGTGGTTCGAGCGCGCGGACGGTCAGTACGTCGTCCAGACCTGGCACGGCACCCCGCTCAAGCGCATCGGCCGCGACCTGACGGGCAGCGCCCACGCGGACGAGGCGTACATCGCGACCCTGCCCGGCCGGGCCGCGCAGTGGAGCGTCCTCGTCTCGCCCAACAGCTTCTCCACACCGATCATGCGCCGCGCCTTCGGCTACGAGGGCACGGTCCTGGAGTCCGGCTATCCGCGCAACGACCTGCTGCACGCGCCCGACCGGGACAAGGTCGCCGACGCGCTGCGCGAACACCTGGAGATTCCCGAGGGCAAGCGCGTGATCCTGTACGCGCCGACCTGGCGCGAGGACCAGCCCAAGAAGGGCGGCAGGTACGGGCTCGACCTCCAACTCGACCTGGAACAGGCGGCGGAGGAGCTGGCGGACGACCATGTCCTGCTGGTCCGTCGGCACTACCTGGTCGGCGGTACGGTCCCGGGCGCCGGGCGCGGCGCGACCGGCTTCGTACGGGACGTGTCCCGCTACCCGGACGTCGCCGAGCTGATGCTGATCAGCGACGCCCTGGTCACGGACTACTCGTCGCTGATGTTCGACTTCGCGCAGACGGGCCGCCCGATGTACTTCCACGCGTACGACCTGGAGCACTACCGGGACACGCTGCGCGGCTTCTACTTCGACTTCGAGTCGGCGGCGCCCGGGCCGCTCGTCGCCGACACCGCCGCGCTGGTGGCGGCGCTGCGGGCGCCGAGATCCCGGGTGCCCAGCCCTGCGTACGACCGATTCCGGGAGAGTTTCTGCGACCTGGACGACGGCACCGCCGCCGGCCGGGTCGCGGACCTCATGCCCGTGGGGGGCGGCGCATGAGCGCGGTGGAGATCAGCTGCGTCGTCACCGCGGGACCGGATCCCCAGGCGCTGCGCAGGTCCGTCGAGTCCGTCGTCGCGCAGACCATGCGCGCCACCGAGGCGGTGGTGGTGCTCGGCCTGACCGTCACGAAGCCGGTCAGCGGCGCGGAGGTCGTCACGGGACCGGCGGCCGAGGGCGGGCGGGCCGAGGAGGGCTCCGCCGACGAGGGCTCCGCCGACGCCGAGTCGGCCGCCGACGACGTACGCGCCGTGGCCGACGAACTCGCCGCGCTCGATCCGGCGCGCGTCAGGATCGTCACGTCGGGCGCCGAGACCCCCACCACGGCCGTGCTGCGCAACCACGGCCTGGACCAGGCGCGCGGCCGGTACGTCATCGTGCTCGGCGAGGGCGAACGTCTCCAGCGGGACGCCTGCCGCAATCTGTGGGAGGCCGCCGAACGCTCCGGCGCCGAACTCGCCGCGGGCCGCTGGACCCGGCGCGTCGGCCGCCGCGCCAAGGAGCAGCCCCCGGCCCGGCTCGTCGAGACCGAGTTGTACGCGCGCTCCCGCACCCTCGACGAGCCGGCCGACGCCCCCGAACTCGTCGTCGCCGACGCCCTGGTGACCGGATTCTGTGTACGCACCGCCCTCCTTGAGCGGGTGGGTCTGCGCTACGCCGAGGACCTGGACCGCAGCGAGATCCTGTTCGGCGCCGAAGTGGCCGCCGCCGCACACCGGATCGCGCTCGTCCCCAACCTGATCGTCAGCGGCCGGGCAGCCGACGACCCGGCCGGCACGCTGGAGGGGCAGCTCGCCGCACACGTACGGGTCGCCGAACTGCCGCTGTTCCAGAGCGATACGGCGCTGCGCGCGGCCCGCGACCGCGCGTTGCTGTCCGACCAACTCGTGCCACTCGCGCGGCAGTTTCCGAAGCTGGACCCGGACGAGCGCGCCCGCGCCGCCGCCCTGGTCGCCGCGCTGCCCGCCGCCCGGACCGACCTGGACCTACGGCTCGACCTGCCGCCCCTGGAACGGGTCTGCCTCCAACTCCTCGCGGACGGCGACGCGGAGGGCGTACTGGCCGCCGGTTACGCGCTCGGCAGGCCGGGCACCGTCGCCTCGGCGCTGAGCGAGCGGGACGGCCGGGTGTACTGGCGGGCGACGCTGTCCGACGACCCGAGGGAACGGGTGGCGCTCGACGTCACGGAGCTGGGCCACCAGTACCAGTCGCCGGCGGACACCCCGTTGCTCAACCACCTCACCCACTGCGGGCAGGAGGGCGACCGGCTCGTCCTCGAAGGACGGCTCCCCGCGCCTCTCCAACTGCACGACCCCGAAGCTCCGTTGACGGCCACCCTGGAGTTCCTGGCACGCGGCAGCGACGGGCGGCTCGTCTTCCGTACCCCCGTGGACGAGGTGTGGCGCGAGGCGGACACCGTCCGCTGGCGCGCCTCCGTCGAGATCGGCGCGCTGCTGCGCGTCGGCGGCGCCCGGGACCGCGTGTGCGACCCCCGCTTCGCCCTGCACACCCCGACCGGCACCACCACCGGACCGCTGTTCCTGGAGCGGCACCGGGTCGACGCGGCGGGCAGCTACCCGGCGCGTCCGCGCCGGGGCCGGCTGTTCGGCGACAGCTGGAAGCCGTACGTCACGGTGAAGCACCACCTGGCGCTGCAACTTGAGGCGCGGCGCCGCCCCGGCCGCCTCGCGGCGGCGGCCGTCCACTACCTCACCCACTTCCGTCCGGCCCGCAAGGCGAAGAGGCTGGCCAAGGGCCTGCGCCGGCGCTTCGACCGGCTCTCCGCCCGCTCCGTCAAGACGCGCGTCTACAACCGGCTGCTCATCCGGCTTCCCGTCCGCAAGGGCTCGGTGGTCTTCGAGAGCCACATGGGCAAGTGCTACGGCGACAGCCCCCGCGCCATCCACGAGGAACTGCGCGCGCAGGGCCGGCGTATCGGCCGCCGCAGGGTGCGCAGCACCTGGTCGTACGCGACGTCCGCCGACGGCTTCCCGGCGGACGCGCGGCTGGTCCGGCGGCTGTCCTGGCGCTATCTGTGGGCGCTGGCCCGCGCCCAGTACTGGGTCGACAACCAGGGTTTCCCGCTGGACCTGAAGAAGCCCCCCGGCACCACCTACCTCCAGACCTGGCACGGCTCCGCGTACAAGCGCATGGGCTTCGCCGAGAGCCGGATCAAGGCACAGAACGCCCCCGAGCGCGACAAGTTGAGCGCCGCACTCGCCCGCTTCGACCACTTCCTCGTACGGTCCGAACACGACGTGCGGACCCTGGCACGGGACTACCGGCAGCCCGCTCAGTCCCTCGTGGCCAGCGGCTATCCGCGCAACGACCGGCTCGTGCGCGCCCGCGCCACCGACGAGAGCCAGGGGCGCTTCCCGCGCCCGGCGCTCGCGGCGGACCTCGGGATTCCCGACCACCGCAAGGTGGTGCTGTACGCGCCGACCTTCCGGGGGATGCCGAAGAAGGGCCGTACGACGCGACTGCCGCTCGACGTACGGCAGTTCGCGGAGCGGTTCGGCGACGAGTACGTCCTGCTCGTACGGGCCCACTATCTGGAGTCCGCCGTCCTGCCCGTGTGCCCGCCCGGCACGGTGATCGATGTGTCCGGCCACCACGACGTCAGCGAACTGCTCTGCCTCGCCGACGCGTTGATCACGGACTACTCCTCCATCATGTTCGACTACGCCCTGCTGGACCGGCCGATGGTCTTCTTCGCACCGGACCTGGACGCGTACGTGGCGGAGCGCGGCAGCTACTTCGACCTGCGTGCGGAGGCACCCGGCCCGGTGGTCGAGACGGAGGACGAACTCCTGCGTGCGCTCGATGAGTTGAAGCTGTCCGACACCGCGCACCGGGCAGACCGCGCCCGCTTCGCCGAGAGGTTCGGCGGCTACGAGAGCGGCCAGGCCGCACGCACCGCCGTGGACGTGCTCTTCGCAGGAAGGCCCCGCCGATGACCACTGCCACCATGACCACTGCCACCATTCCCCGAGAACTGATCCTGCTCGCCAACGCCACCGACGTCCTCGGCGGCGTCACCGCCTGGACGCACCAGATGGCCCGCCTCTTCGGCGACCACGGCCACCGCGTCCAGGTCGTCGGCATCCACGAGGCCGAGCTGAAGCTCACCCTCCCCGAGCCGCCCGCCTACCCGGTGACCGCGCTCTACCCCTCCCACCCGCCGACCCCCTGGCGGGCGCGCCCGCCCTTCGGCTACTTCGACCTCGCCGCGCGCCGCCGCGAGGCGGTCAGGGTCAAGGACAAGCGGCTGGCCGTCGCCCGCCTCTCGGAGATCTTCCGGGCGGCCGGGCCCGGCGCGCTGGTGATCGTCACCCAGGTGTGGCCCATGGAGTGGGTCCTGGAGGCCGACACCACAGGTCTGCGCCTGATCGGGATGAGCCATGAGTCGTACGAGTACAGCAAGCGGTGCCACCGCTTCCGCTGGATCAAGAACAGCTATCCGCTGGTCGACCGCTGGCTCACCCTCACCCAGGAGGACGCGGACGCCTGGATCGCCGAGGGCTTCGACAACGTCGGCGCCATGCCCAACGCGCTCGGCGCCCTGCCCGAACTCCCCTCCCCCCGCACGGAGAAGACCGTCGCCAGCATCGGCCGCCTGGACGACCAGAAAGGCATCGACCTGCTCCTGGAGACCTGGTCCCTGATGACCGGTGAACGCCCCGACTGGCGACTGCGGATCTACGGCGCCGGCCAGGACGGCGCCGCCCTGAAGAAGCGGTGCACCGCGCTGGGACTGGACGGCTCGGTCGAGTGGATGGGCAGCACCGACGACGTGGCGGGCGCGCTGGCCGACAGCTCGGTCTTCGTCCAGTCCTCGCGGGGCGAAGGGTTCCCGCTGGCCCTCATGGAGGCCATGGCGAGCGGCGTACCGTGCGCCGCGTTCGACTGCGCGCCGGGCGTCCGGGAGATCGTCACGGACGGCGAGGACGGCCTCCTCGCACCCCCGGGCGACACGGACGCGCTCGCTGACCGGCTGCTGCGGCTGACGGGCAACCCCCGGCTGCGGGACACCCTGGGGGACCGGGCGCGGGTGAACGTCCAGCGGTACTCGGAGGCCGAGATCCTGCGCCGCTGGCACGAGTTGTTCGCGCTGCTGGACCGCTGAGGGCGTCAGCCGTCGGCCAGGGCGCCGTCGAGCAGAGGGATCAGACGGTCCCAGTGGCGCCGCAGCCCGGGGGCGCTGAACGCGTCGGTGTCGGTCATGGTGAAGCCGTGGACCGTGCCGGGGTAGATCTCGGTGGTGTAGCCGACACCCGCCGCGTCCAGGGCCCGGTTGAGTTCGCCGATGTCCTCGGGTGGCATGTCGTTCTCGGAGAGGCCGACATGTACGTGGGCCGTGAGCGCGTCGAAGTGGCGGTGCGGGCTGTCGGGCGCGTCGGTGACCAGGAAGCCGGGGTGGAAGACGGCGACGGCGGCCACCCGGTCGGGGTGGGCCGTCGCGGTGCGCATCGCCCAGAGGCCGCCCATGCAGTAGCCGGTCACGGCGACCGGTCCCGCGGCGACCTCGGGCCGGGCGGTGAGGAACGCGAGGTAGGCGTCGGCGTCGCGCAGGACCCGTTCGGTGGTGTGCGCGAGCATGAAGGGCATCAACCGCTCGATGATCGCGGGCCGGACGTCCTCCCCGATGTGCGCGGGGAGTTCGACCACCGGTCCCGGGCCGTGCCGGTAGTAGACGTTGGGGACGAGTACGTAGTACCCGTGCCCGGCCAGTTCGCGGGCCATCTCCTCCAGCACGGGCCGCATGCCGAAAGCGTCCATGTACAGCAGCACCCCCGGGTGCCGCTCGCCGCCGTCGGGGAAGGCGGCGAAAGCGTCGGCGTGGCCGTCCGGGGTGGGAATCTGCACTGACGTGGTGGGAATGGCGGATCTTCCTTCCGTGGAGTTCACTCAACTGGTGTTGGTGGCGCTAACGTTTTCGGCGCGAGTGAACGTACATCGTTAGTTGGACTAACGCAACGACAGGATGGGCGCCATGACCGGAGCCGAAGCCGTGGACATGCCCGACGACGGCGCGACCGGGACGCCCGACAGACTGCGCCGACGAGCGAGCCGGCTGTTGTCGCAGGTGTCCACGCGGTCGGACCGGCTGATCAACGAAGGGCTGGCCCGGTCCGACGCCCGCAAGTGGCACTACGCCGTGCTCGCCTCGCTGGAGGACCGCGGACCGGCCAGCCAGTCGACGCTGAGCAGGCGCACCGGCATCTACCGCAGCGACATGGTCGGCGTGCTCAACGAACTGACCGGGCGTCACCTCGTCGAGCGGGCGCCGGACCCCGACGACCAGCGCCGCAACATCATCACGATCTCCGCCGACGGCCGCCGTCAACTACGCCGCCTGGACAAGGTCCTGGACGTCCTCCACGACGAACTGCTCGCACCACTGAGCCCGGCCGAACGCGACCAACTCGTGCGGCTGCTCACCCGCCTGCTCGACCACCACGACTCGCCGGGGAGCTGAAGGCCGGCCCGCTCAGCGCCCCACCTCCGACATGTTCCGCCCGTGCCGCTGCTGTGGCAGCGTCAGTGGGGACGGTGCCGGGGTGCGGTCCTCCAGGGGGACCGGGGTCGGGAGGCCCGTCGTTTCGCCCAGGAAGACGCGGCGGACCACACGCTCGGCCGCCAGGCCGTCGTCGTACGGGCAGAAGCGTGCCCGGAAGGCCGCGCGGAGTTGGGCCGAGCGGGAGCCGCGCCAGTGGTCCGTCGTGAAGATGTCGATCAGGTCGTCCTCGTCGCGCGCCACCGCGCCCGGGGGGAAGGCGCGGACGTCGAAGTAGGTGCCGCGGGCCGCCTCGTACGCGTCCCAGTCGTCGATGTGGATGACCACGGGCCGGTCCAGATTCACGTAGTCGAACATCAGCGACGAGTAGTCCGTGATGAGCGCGTCGGCGGCCAGGCACAGCGACTCGACCCGGTGGTGGCCCGAGACGTCGATGATGCGCGGGTGCGGGGTGTGCGGCAGGGGGGCCTCGTACGTGTGGTGGGCGCGGGTCAGCACCACGAAGCGCGGGCCCAGCGCCTGGGCGAGCCGTTCCAGGTCCAGCGGGACGTACGGGGTGCGCCGGTAGTCGCGCTGGGTGGGCGCGTACAGCACGGCCGTGAAGCCCTCGGGGATGCCCAGGGACTCCCGCAGCCGGGCGACGTCGGCCGAAGTGGCGCGCTGGAAAACGTCGTTGCGCGGATAGCCGTATTCGAGCGCCGTGTGGCCGGCCGGGTAGGCCTTCTCCCAGACGAGGGTGGAGTGCCGGTTCGCGGAGAGGGAGAAGTCCCACTGGTCGACGCCCGCGAGGAGCCGGTCGAACTCGGTGCGGCGGGCGGCGGCCGGGTGGTCCTGGCGGTCGAGGCCCATGGACTTGAGCGGGGTGCCGTGGTGCGTCTGGAGGAGGATCTGCTGGGGGCGCTTGACCAGGCGCCGGTCGAAGTTGACGTTGTTCACGAGGTACTTGTCGCGGGCGAGCGCCGTCCAGTAGCCGAAGCTGCCGGGGCGCAGCTTGCGGGTGGCGGTGGGCACGGTGTGGTGGTACTCGGCGCGGCCGATCCACGACGTGCCGATGTGCGGGGCGAGTTCGCGCACCTTCTCCTCGATGGCCGCCGGGTTGCAGGCGTAACCCCGGCCGTCGTACGCCGCGAAGACCGCCCTGTTCTCCCGTACCGGCAGGCACCGTTGGATCCGGTAGTGCAGCTGCAGCGCCCCGGCGCGCACGGCCCGGCCCAGGGCGGTGGCGACCCGGCGGGCGCCGATCTGCGCGCGCTGCGCCGTCCACAGGGCGCGGTACGTGCGGTGGGCGCCGAACCGCAGCAGGGTGTGGCGCAGCCGGGCCCGCAGCAGCGGCGCGGAGCCCGGGGTGCGGTGGCGGCGGTGGTGGGCGCGGGCCCGGCGGAAGAACTCGGGGCGGCTGCGGCGCGGCAACCGCCCCCGTACGGCGACGAGTTTGGAGAAGTGGTCGAGCATCCGCCGGAACAGCACGGGCCGCCAGTCGTCCAGGGCGGGCCGTGAGTCGATGAACGCGAAGACCCGGTCGTACTGGTCGAAGATGTCGAAGTGCTTGCGGCTGGTGGTGGAGAGGATGTTGCCCTGGCGCCGCTGCCGGTAGTGCACACAGACGCGGTCGAGCGTCGTGATCGAGTCCGCGGCCATCAGGACGGGGAAGGTCCAGGGCGTGTCCTCGTAGTAGCCGGGCGGGAAGGTGAAGTCCTGGCGGGCGATGTACTCGCGGCTGTACGCCTTGTTCCAGACGACCATCAGCACCCTCAACAGGTCCGGCCTGTCGGTGAGTCGGAAGGACGCGGGGCCGCTCTCGTCGAGCAGGTCGGCGAGGATGTTCCGTACGACCTCGCCGGACCAGTACGTACGGGCGTAGTCGTAGACCAGGACGTCGGGGCCGTCCGTCTCCTTGAGCCGGTCGGCGATGGTCTGGAGCGCGCCGGGGGTGAGGGTGTCGTCGCCGTCGAGGAAGATCAGGTAGTCACCGGTGGCTCGGGCCATTCCGGCGTTACGGGCGGGGCCGAGGCCCTCGTTCTCCGCCAGGTGCACGGCGACCACGCGCCGGTCGGTCGCGGCGACTTCGTCGATGATCGTCCCGCAGGCGTCGGGTGATCCGTCGTCCACGGCGATGAGTTCGAAATCCTCGTAGGTCTGGTCGAGCACCGACCGCAGACACTCCTGCAAGTACGCCTGGACCTTGTACGCGGGGACGATGATGCTGAACCGGGCCATGGCTCGGGAACGGCCGATGGAGTGACCTGGTTACGCCAGACGTGGCATACGGGGGACAAATGCGCCGGGCGGGCCGGTAGTTGAACCGGCCCGCCCCTTTTGGCGTACTTTCCCGTCGAACGGGTGCCCGAAACGGCCCTACTTGACCGCCCCCGCCATGACCCCCGTGACGAACTGCCGCTGGAACAGGAAGAAGACGGCCAGCGGGATGATCATCGACAGGAAGGCGCCGGGCGCCAGCACATCGATGTTGTTGCCGAACTGCCGTACCTGCTGCTGGAGCGCGACCGTGATCGGTGGATTCTCGGAGTCCGCGAAGATCAGGGCCACCAGCATGTCGTTCCAGACCCAGAGGAACTGGAAGATGCCGAGCGAGGCGATCGCGGGACCGCCGAGCGGCATCACGACCCGGGTGAACAGCCGGATCTCGCCCGCGCCGTCGAGCCGGGCCGCCTCCAGGAGCTCCCGTGGGATCTCCGCGAAGAAGTTCCTGAGAAGGAAGATCGCGAAGGGGAGTCCGAAGGCGACGTGGAACATGACCACGCCGAAGGTCGTCTCGAAGATCCCGATCTCACCGAAGAGTTCGGAGACCGGGATGAGCGCGACCTGGACCGGGACCACCAGCAGACCGACGACGAGCATGAACCACCAGTCGCGACCGGGGAAGTCCATCCACGCGAAGGCATAACCGGCGAGCGAGCCGATCACCACGACCAGCACGGTCGACGGGACCGTGATCATCACCGTGGACCAGAGGGAGTTGGTGATGATGTCGTTGGAGAGCAGCTCCGAGTAGTTCTCGGTGGTGAGCTGCGCCGGCTTGGTGAAGACCTCCCACCAGCCGCTCGCCGCGATGTCCGCCCCGCCGCGCAGCGAGGAGATCAGCAGACCGATCGTCGGCATCATCCAGAACAGGGCGACCAGGATGAGGAAGACCTGGACGACACCGCTACTGGCCTTCGCCGCGATCCGGGCCGGCAGGGACTGCTTCGCCTTGACCGTCGTGTCGGCCGGCGGCGGCTGCTTCGCCTTGACCGCTGTGTCGGTGGTACTCATCGGCGGTTCTCCTTCTGCATCCGGCGAATGTTGAAGAGCATCACCGGGATCACGAGCAGCAGGAGGAATACGGCGATCGCGCTGCCCACGCCGACGTTGGCGTCCGTGCCGAACGACGAGCGGTAGAGCTGGAGCGCCAGCACGTTCGCGTCGTCCTGGGACGAGCCTGGCGCGATGATCAGTACCAGGTCGAAGATCTTCAGCACATTGATCATCAGGGTGACCATGACGACGGCCAGGACCGGTGCGAGCAGCGGGACGGTGATCCGGCGGAACACGTCCCACTCGTTCGCGCCGTCGACCCGCGCGGCCTCCAGGAGTTCGCGCGGCATGCTCGCCAGACCGGCGCCGATCAGCACCATCGCGAAGCCCGCCCACATCCACAGATAGCTGCCGATGATCGCGGGGGTGACGAGGGACGGGCCGAGCCAGTCCACGCCGTTGTACGGCTCCTTGAAGTTGCTCTCGGGCAGCTGGAGTACGGCTCCGTCGGCCGAGGCCGGCAGGGTGAACGTACCGTCGGAGGCGGCGCTGGCCGAGGCGACGACCTTGCCGTCCTTGACCGCCTCGATCTTGAGGCCGCCGAGGCCCAGTTCCTTGGCGTCGACGACGTTGGGCTTGCCGCCGCCGCCCTTGGTGAAGTCCAGCCACGCGGTGCCGGTGATCTCGTCGCCGCCGCTCGGGGCCGCCTTCGCCGGCTCGGCGTCGGACGGCATCTTCCCCGGCGGTACGCCGACCAGCGGCAGCAGCACCGGAGTGCCCGCCGAGACCGGCGCCTTGGTGACGAACGAGCCCTTGGCGTCGCCCGCCTTCAGCGGATGCACCGGCAGCGGGCGTGCCTTCGGGTATCCGGCCGACTCGGAGAACGTGTCGTGCACGCCCACGGCGACGGCGTTGGCGATGCCGCGCTCCGGGGCCTGCTCGTACACGAGCCGGAAGATGATGCCCGACGCGAGCATCGAGATCGCCATCGGCATGAAGACGATCAGCTTGAACGCCGTTCCCCAGCGCACCCGTTCGGTGAGTACGGCGAAGATCAGACCGAGCGCGGTGGCGACCGTCGGGGCCACCACCACCCAGATCAAGTTGTTCTTGATCGCGGTCCGGATGGTGTCCTCGGTGAATATCTCCACGTAGTTGTCGAAGCCCGCGAAGTTGTCGCCGGACTGGTCGAGGAACGACCTGTAGACGGAGAACCCGATCGGGTAGACCACGAGCGCGCCCAGCAGGACCAGCGCGGGCAGCAGGAACGCCACCGCGAGGCCCTTACGTGTGCCCGTCACGCTCTTGCGCTTCTTCCCCTTGGCGGGGGGCGGGGGCGCCGACACCTTGGTGCCGGTACCCCCTGTTGTCGCCGACGTCACCGCGTCAGCTCTTGTAAGCCTTGGCGGCGTCCGACTCCAGCTGCTGCTGGGCGCCCTTGACGTCCTTCGGGTTCTTCAGGAAGTCCTGAAGGGCCTTCCACTCGCCCTTGCCGGGCGTACCGCCGAACGACTGCGGCATCTGGTCCGACATGTCGAAGCGGAAGTCGTCACCGGCGTCGATGAGCGCCTTGGCGATGTCACGCTGCACGTCGCTCGGGTACGCCTTGCCGTCCAGGGACTTGTTCGGCGAGATGAAGCCGCCGGCCTCCGCCCAGATCTGCGCGGCGTCCGTGGACGCCAGGAAGGTCAGCAGCGCCTGCGCGCCCTTGCTGTCCGTGAGCGCCACGGCGGCGTCGCCGCCGGTCACCACGGGGGAGTCGGCGCCAACGGCCGGGAAGGGGAAGATCTTCGCGTCCGTGCCGACCTTGGCACCGGCCTCGGTGACGTTCACGCCGGCGAAGTCCGCGGCGAACACCATGGCGGCCTTCGGGACGTCACCACCGGTGAAGGTCTGGGTGACGGAGGCGGGGAACTCGGTCTGGAGCGCGCCGTCCGCGCCGCCGGCGACCAGGGTGGGCTTGCCCCACAGCTCGGCGAGCGTCGTCAGGGCGGTGGCCACCGACGGGTCGGTCCACTTGATCTCGTGCTTGGCCAGCTGGTCGTACTTCTCCGGACCGGCCTGCGACAGATAGACGTTCTCGAACCAGTCGGTGAGCGTCCAGCCGTCGGCGCCGCCGACGGAGACCGGGACGACGCCCGACGCCGAGATCGTCTCGGCGGTCGTCAGCAGGTCCTTCCAGGTCTTGGGCTCGGCCGCGCCCGCGTTCTCGAAGGCCGTGTTGTTGTACCAGACCAGCGACTTGTTGGCGGCCTTGAAGTACACGCCGTACTGCTCGCCGTCGACCGCGCCGAGGTCCTGCCAGCCCTTGCCGTAGTTCTTCGACAGCTGGGCCTTCGCCTCGGCGCCGACGGGCTTGGCCCACTTCTTCTCCACGGCCTGCGTGATCGCGCCGACCTGCGGGAGCATCGCCACGTCGGGCGGGCTGCCGCCGGCGATCTTCGTGCCGAGGAAGTTGACGATCGGGTCCTGCGCGGGGACGAACGTGACCGTCGCACCGGTCCGCTTCTCGAACTCGTCGAGGACCTTGGTGAAGTTGGCCTGCTCGGGGCCGGTCCACACCGCGGCGACCTGGATCTTCTCGCCGTCCAATTTGGGCAGTTCGACCGTGGTCGCGGGCTTCTGGCTCTCGCTCCCACCGTCCGACTTGTCCTCGGAGTCGCCACCACAGCCGGTGAGCACCACGGCGCCGACGACCACCGCCGCCACCGCCGCTCTGTGTGACCCTCGTGCCGCTGAACGTGCTCCGGCTCCAAATGCCCTGCGGCCATTAAGAGTTGTACGCATGACTGCCCCGTCTCTCCATCGAGCGTGCGGATCTTGACGCATGTTTACGCATGCGGACCGGCGCCCCGAGCGAGCTGACGACGCCGTCCTTGTCCCGTGCGGTAAGTCCTACGCGCAGTGACCGTAGGTCGCAATACTGTCTTGGGCTTCAATTCGAAGATCGTGATGGGCTCGTGACGTCGTTTACGGACGTAGGGGTAATTTCAGAGATGTGAAGGCATGGCGACCTGCCGAGGTCTGGACCAGAACACGCTCCGACCTCAGGATGTCCGCTTTCGGCCACGAGGCGGCCACCGGTGACTACCCGGCGATCGACCGGCGGCCGGCCGGAGATCACCCGGCGGCCGACCGGGCGACGGTTACCGTCAGACACGACCCAGGGGTCCCACGGGCATCGCGGACACCGAACGGGCCGCCCTTTCCAGGGCACTTGCGAGCAGGGCCAGATCCGTCGGCCCGTTGCCCAGCTCGCGCACCGGCCGACGGGCCGGCGGATCGCCCATGCGCTCCCACTCCAGCGGGACGACCGTGGGGCGCAGCGTCGCCGTACGCGGGATCCGGCCGGTCACCCGGCCGCCCTGGAACGGCGTCACCCGGCCGTCCGGATGCCCGAGCCTGCCGCGGCCCGGCAGCGGATCGTCCGGGGCGGGCGCGACCGGCGGCATGTCCAGCACCACCCGGAGGCGGGTCCGGCCCGCCAGCTCCGTCTCCGACGTCCGCTCGGGGCGGGCGGACGTGGCGACCAGATGGACACCGAGCCGCTCGCCGTCGCGCGCGATCGCCTCCAGGGCCCGTACGACCGAACCGGCCGCCGGGCGGCCCGGACTGCCCAGCGCGGGCGCGACCAGGGCGTCGTAGTCGTCGACGAGGACGATGAGGCGCGGGAGGACGGGTCCTGGGCCGGGCTCGCCGCGTGTACGGGCGGAGGTCTGGCGCAGCCTGAGGGTGCTGCCGCCCGACGTGCCGCCCGCGCCCGTGCTGTTCGAGCCCGCGCTGTTCGCGCCTGCGCTGCCCGTGCCGCCACCGGTGGGCGGTTGCTGCGGGGCGTCCGCGCCCTGCGCGGTCCCCGGTCCCGCCACCTGCTGCCCGGCGCGCTCACGCCGCGCGCCACGCTGCTCGGCGGGGCTCGGCGCGCGCTGGCCCACCATCCGCTCCGCGACCTCACGTCTGTTGTGCCACTCGGCGAAGTCCAGCCGCCCCAGCACCTCCGCGCGCCGCTTCAGCTCCGCCCCCAGCGCCTGCGCGAACTCCCGCATCCGGATCGGGTCCGACGCCACCAAGTGCTCGGTCACATGCGGCAGTTCCGTACAGGCCAGCAGCCCCTCGCCGCGCTCACCGCCCGCGCCGTCCACCAGGAGCAGGCCCAGCCTGTCCGGGCGTCCGTCGGCCGCCAGGGAGGCCGCGACCGCGCGCAGCAGCTCCGAACGGCCGCTGCCCGGCGGCCCCTCGATCAGCAGATGCGGGCCCTCCTCCACCAGATCCACCGTCACCGGGCCGTGCGGCCCCGTGCCGAGAACCGTGGTGCTGCCGCCCGCCGCCGACGCCCAGCGGGCCATCAGCGACGCGGGAGTCGCCCGCGCCAGCCCCAACTCGTCCAGCAGCCTGGCCGAACGCGGCAGCGCCACGGCCTGCCTGCTCCGGCCCGAGGAGGCCGCGCTGCCCGCTTCTGTACGGAGAGGGGCCAGCGCCCGGCCGAAACGGTCGGCCCACGCCGGGGACACCGCGTCCACCGTCGCGACCGTGCCGTGCCCGGCGGGCTGTCCCACCGCCGTACGGAGCAGCCGCAGCGCCGTCGCCACATCGCCGCTCAACAGGGCCACCGCCCCGCACTCCCGGAAGGCGACCGAGGCGGCGCACGCCGTCTCGTACGTCGCGGCGACCGGCGAGACGGGCGAGGCCGCCTCCGTCTCGGCGAGACAGATCACATGGACTCCGGCCACGGAACCGGCGCCCGCCAGCCGCGCGGTGGTCTCGCGCAGCGCCGCCGAGCCGGGATCGCCGTCCACGACCACCAGGGTGGCCGCCCCCTCGTACCGCGCGGCGGCCTCGGCGACGGACCTGCTGTCGGCCGACGCCCACCCCGTGCCGAGCGGCCCGTCGTCCAGCCGGCGCGTCAGCTCGCCCAGCCGGGCGGTGGCCTGGTCCCGGTCGTAGGCGAGGAGCAGCCGGCAGTCCTGGCCGTGGGCCGGCCGCACATGCGGCAGCCAGCCGAGCCAGCCCCACTCGCGCGTGCGCTGCTCCACGCTTCTGTTCCGGTCGGCGCTGACCAGCACGATCTCCAGATCGGCGGGGGAGTGCAGCGCGGCGAGCTGCGCCACGGCCGACCTGGCGAGGCCGGTCAGCCGCTCCCTGGGGCCCGCGAGACCCAGCGAACCGGCCTCGCGCAGGCTCACGGTCACGGGGACCGACGGCAGCGGACCGGATCCGTCGGGCGACGGGCGCTCCGTCGTGCCCAGCCGCAGGACGAGCGATTCGGGGTGGCCGGGGCCGCGCTCCCAGAGCCGGGGGCCGGGGCCGAGCGCCGTCATCAGTACGGAGGCGGGGTCGGGCCAGGTCTCGTCGCGGGGCGCGTGGCTCCGGGGGCGCGAGGAGGCCGCCGGGACGCCCTCGTCGCCGTCGGGGAACTCCTCGTCGCGCGTGCCGGCCAGCCGGCGGGCCCAGGCTCCTATGCCACCGCGCCGTCTGCCGGGTCCTTCGGGCAGCTCCGTGCCGCGCATGGGCGTGCCCTGGCGGCGGGAGCCCGGCGTACGGCTGTGTCCCTGCGGGCCGTCGTCGGCCGCGCCGTGTGCTTCGTCACTGTCGGCCCGGTCGTGCGCGGGACGCCCGCCGACGCCGGGCACCGGCGTGTACAGGGCGTCGCCGTACCGGGTGTCGGCGTCCGAGCGGGGGGTGCGCGGGTCGGGCACGCGCGGCGTGACGGCGGGGCCGCCGTGTCCGCCCTGCGTGTACGCGTGGACCGTCCGGCCGCCGGGGGTGCCCGACCCGTACGCCCCGGAGTCCTGGCCGGACCGCGGGCCGCTGTACGTCCCCGGTCCCGCCGCGCCGGATGCCGCGTTCGTACCCGTGCCCTCGCCCGCGGCGGGCCTGCCGCTTCCCGCTCTGCCGCTGCCGGCCGTTCCGCTTCCCGCCGCTCCGCCCGCACCGTCTCCGCGCGTGATCCGCAGATGCCCCTCGCCGTCCGGCGCGGTCGCCAGGGTCTCCGTCCGGCCGCCGGAGGTGAGCCGCAGCGCGGACTCGCCCAGCCGCAGCAGGGCGCCCGCCGGGAGCGGGACCGGCCGGGACCCGACCCGTACGCCTTCGAGCGTCGTGCCGTTCGTGGAATGCAGGTCCGCCACCGAGACATGACCGTCGTCGGCCACCGTCACCGAGCAGTGCAGCCGTGAGACGTCCGGATCGTCGAGCGGTACGTCGGCGTCGGCCGAGCGGCCGATCCTGACCTGTCCGCCGTGCAGCAGATGCACCCCGCCCGCGTCCGGACCCGCCACCACATGGAGCTGGGCCGGGACGTCGTCGGTGGGCGCGTCGTCCTCGCCGGGGACCTGGAGGGAGAGCACGGCACCGTCCACCAGCGGTGGCTCGCCCAGGGTGCGGCGCTGCGCGTCCAGCCGCTCCCGTCCCGCGTACAGCACGACGGCGCCCGAGACGTCGGGGCCGGCGACGGCCGTGGCCAGCGCGGAGGCGACGGTGGCGAGCGCCGTCCCCGCCGGGGCGGTGACGAGCACGTCGCACGCGCGCCCCACGGGATGGCCGCTGCGCGGCGCGAGGACGGTCAGCCGGATCTGCATCGCCGTCAGCGGTCCCTTCTGCGCGGGGTGCCCGGCAGGGGTGCTGCCCTGTGTCAATCCCCCCACCCGGCACCGACACATCGTCCGGTACAGGTCGGCACGGACGGTGAGCGAACGACCCCACACACCGAGTGCTGGATGGCATCTTCGCACCTGCCACCGACAACACGCCCACGGACCACGGGTAAGTGATCTTGAATGGTCGGCTGTGGGTGCAAAAGTGCATGGTTGGGAGCGCGTTGGGATCATCCGTGGACCCCGTGGGTACACGTGGTTGGCAACCATCCGTAGGAGGCGCGCGTCTTCCTCTCGAACATGACCGCGACGGGAACTCACGCGCGGCCTCTAAAGTAGGTCGGACACCCGGGCAGTCCCGGGGCCATGCAAGGACCACCAGCAGCAGGGAGCGCATGACGTGCGGCCGGTAGGCAGCAAGTACCTCCTGGAGGAGCCCATCGGGCGCGGTGCCACGGGCACCGTCTGGCGCGCCCGTCAGCGGGAGACCGCCGGTGCCGAGGCCGCGGTGGCCGGGCAGCCCGGCGAGACCGTCGCGATCAAGGTCCTCAAGGAGGAGCTGGCGAACGACGCGGACGTCGTGATGCGCTTCCTGCGCGAGCGCTCCGTCCTGCTCCGGCTGACGCACCCCAACATCGTGCGGACCCGTGACCTGGTCGTCGAGGGTGACCTCCTCGCCCTCGTCATGGATCTCGTCGAGGGCCCCGACCTGCACCACTACCTGCGGCAGAACGGCCCCTTCAGCCCGGTCGCGGCCTCGCTGCTCACGGCCCAGATCGCGGACGCGCTGGCCGCCAGCCACGCCGACGGCGTCGTACACCGTGACCTGAAGCCCGCCAACGTCCTGCTGAAGGACGACGGCGACCAGCTGCACCCGATGCTGACCGACTTCGGCATCGCCCGGCTCGCCGACTCCCCGGGACTGACGCGGACGCACGAGTTCGTCGGCACGCCCGCCTACGTCGCGCCGGAGTCCGCCGAAGGCCGTCCGCAGACCTCCGCCGTCGACATCTACGGCGCCGGCATCTTGCTGTACGAGCTGGTCACCGGCCGCCCGCCGTTCGCGGGTGGAACGGCCCTCGAAGTGCTCCACCGCCACCTCAGCGAGGAGCCCCGCCGCCCGTCCAACGTCCCCGAACCGCTGTGGACGGTCATAGAGCGCTGCCTCCGTAAGGAGCCGGCCGAGCGGCCCAGCGCCGTGAATCTCGCCCGCGGCCTGCGCACCGTCGCCTCCGGCATCGGCGTGCACTCGAACTCCGCCCAGGTCAACGCGGCGATGGGCGTGGGCGCCCTGCTGGCGCCCGATCCGTCGCCCACCACCGTGCCCGGTGAGCCCGGCGCCGCCGACCCGACCCAGGTCCTGCCGAGCAACGCGGGATCGTACGACCCGGGCGCCGCCACCAGCGTCCTGCCGACGAACGCGCCGCACCCGCCCGGCTCGGCCGACCCGACGTCGGTCATGCCGGTCGGCGCGGGTGGCCAAGGTCCCGACGGCGGTCCCCGGCCCGAGGACCCGCACCCCTGGCAGAACCAGCTCAGGGCCGCGCGCGACCGCAACGAGCAGACCCAGGTCCAGTATCTGGACCCGAGCCAGGACCCGCTCAGGCGCAGGCCCCAGCGGCCCCAGGGCCAGCAGCCCCCGCCGCACCAGCAGCAGCGCCGGCAGCAGGCCCCGCCGCCGCAGCCGTACCCGCCGCAGCCCCACCAGCCCCAGCAGCAGCGGTACGCACCGCCCCCGCAGCAGCAACAGCAGCGGTACGCGCCGCCGCACCAGCCGGCACCTCAGCAGCCGCAGCAGCCCCAGCCGCCCGCACCGCGTCAGCCCCGGCAGGGCCGTCAGGGCCGTCAGGGCAGCGCCAACCCGATGCGGATCCCCGGCCTCGGCTGTCTCAAGGGCTGTCTGTTCACGATCGTCCTGCTCGTCGTCGCCAGCTGGCTCATCTGGGAGCTGACCCCGCTCCAGGACTGGATCGGCGAGGGCAAGAGCTACTGGAGCGCGATCAAGGACACGTACAACACCGTGACGGACTGGGTCTCGGACCTCGGCGGTTCGGACTCCGGAACCAACCCCGGATCCGACACCGGAACCAACTGACACCGACTGACGCCGACGCCGGTGGGGTCTCCCACCGGCGCCGGTGCTGATCAGTCGCTTCTGTCGCCATGTTCTGTCGCTATGTCGATTCCTGCGGGATCAATTCCCCCGTAGAAGTGAACGTTGCCGCGGTATCGGGCATTGAACACCCCGATACGCGCGTACTTTGATGGGCAAAGCCAGCCGCTGAGGGAGCAGTCTTGGCACGGAATATCGGCAGCCGGTACACCGCCCATCAGATCCTGGGGCGGGGCAGCGCCGGCACGGTGTGGCTCGGCGAGGGACCCGACGGGCCCGTCGCCATCAAGCTGCTGCGCGAGGACCTCGCCTCCGACCAGGAACTGGTCGGGCGCTTCGTGCAGGAACGCACCGCACTGCTCGGACTCGACCACCCGCGGGTGGTCGCCGTCCGCGACCTCGTCGTGGACGGCAACGACCTGGCGCTCGTCATGGAGCTGGTGCGCGGCACCGACCTGCGGACCCGTCTCGACCGCGAACGCCGGCTCGCCCCCGAGGCCGCGGTCGCCGTCGTCGCCGATGTCGCCGACGGCCTCGCCGCCGCGCACGCCGCCGGAGTCGTCCACCGCGACGTCAAGCCGGAGAACATCCTGCTCGACATGGAGGGCCCGATCGGCCCCGGCGGCTCGCACCCCGCGCTGCTCACCGACTTCGGCGTCGCCAAGCTGATCGACACCCCCCGCCGTACGAAGGCGACCAGGATCATCGGCACCCCCGACTACCTGGCGCCCGAGATCGTCGAGGGCCTGCCGCCGCGCGCCGCCGTCGACATCTACGCGCTCGCGACGGTCCTGTACGAGCTGCTCGCCGGCTTCACGCCCTTCGGCGGCGGCCACCCCGGAGCCGTCCTGCGCCGCCATGTCACCGAGACCGTCGTGCCGCTGCCCGGCATCCCCGACGAGCTGTGGCAGCTCCTCGTCCAGTGCCTGGCCAAGGCCCCGGCCTCCCGGCTGCGCGCCTCCGAGCTGGCCGCCCGGCTCCGCGAGCAGCTTCCGCAGCTCGCCGGCATCCCCTCCCTGGAGGTGGACGAGCCCGACGCGGAGGTCACCGAGGAGGAGCGGTCGTACGGCGACGCCGACGCCCCGCAGTCGCAGGAGGCCGAGCAGCCGCGCCGCCGGGGCGCCGTCCCGCTCGTCCCCGGAGCGGCCCCCGACTCCAACCGCGACACCCACACGAGCATGCGCGTCCCGGCCCCCGACGAACTGGCGGGCGGTGCGCGCGGCACGGCCAGGGCCCCCCGCGCGGCCGGCCAGCGCAGGCCCGGATCGGCCCGGCACAAGGCGGAGGCGGTGCGTAAACGCCGTATCACGCTGGGTGTGACGGCCGCCCTGCTGATCGCCGTCCTCGGCGTCGGCGGCTGGCTGGCGACGAGCAGCGACGGCGCGGAGGTGGCCCCCGGGGGCGGCACGACGCGATCGGCTCCGCCGGTTCCGTAGGCCGGGTCGGTTTCACCGGGTCGGCCCGGTGGCCGGTTCGTCCTCAATCGCCGGACGGGCTTGAGAGGTCCGCCGCAACCGGCTGTGTCCTCAAACGCGGCGCACGAGCCGCGCGACTCGGCCGACGCTCCCGCCGCCCTCGCGTCAGCCGCCGGCCGGCAACCGCGGCGGCGGGGTTTCACCGGTCAGCCGTTAGGCTGGGTCCGTGGCAGTCGTCGATGTATCCGAAGAGCTGAAGTCCCTTTCCTCGACCATGGGGTCGATCGAGGCCGTCCTTGACCTCGACAAGATGAGGGCCGAGATCGTCGTCCTGGAGGACCAGGCAGCGGCACCGTCCCTCTGGGACGACCCGGAGGCGGCGCAGAAGATCACCAGCAAGCTGTCGCACCTCCAGGCCGAGCTGCGCAAGACCGAGGCGCTCAGGGGCCGGATCGACGACGTCGAGGTGATGTTCGAACTGGCCGAGAGCGAGGACGACGCCGACGCCCGTCACGAGGCCGAGGCCGAACTCGTCGCGGTGAAGAAGGCACTGGACGAGATGGAGGTCCGTACCCTCCTCTCCGGTGAGTACGACGAGCGGCAGGCGCTCGTCAACATCCGGGCCGAGGCCGGCGGCGTGGACGCGGCGGACTTCGCCGAGCAGCTCCAGCGCATGTACATCCGCTGGGCCGAGCGGCACAACTACCCGACCGAGGTCTACGAGACGTCGTACGCGGAAGAGGCCGGCATCAAGTCGACCACCTTCGTCGTCAAGGCGCCGTACGCCTACGGCACGCTCTCCGTCGAGCAGGGCACCCACCGGCTGGTCCGTATCTCGCCGTTCGACAACCAGGGGCGCCGCCAGACCTCGTTCGCGGGTGTCGAGGTGCTTCCCGTCGTCGAGTCCAGCGACCACGTCGAGATCGACGAGACCGAGCTGCGCGTGGACGTCTACCGCGCGTCGGGCCCCGGCGGTCAGGGCGTCAACACCACGGACTCCGCGGTCCGGATCACGCACATTCCCACCGGCATCGTCGTCTCGTGCCAGAACGAACGCTCGCAGATCCAGAACAAGGCGAGCGCCATGAACGTGCTTCAGGCGAAGCTGCTCGAACGCCGCCGCCAGGAGGAGCAGGCCAAGATGGACGCCCTCAAGGGCGACGGCGGCAACTCGTGGGGCAATCAGATGCGTTCGTACGTCCTGCACCCGTACCAGATGGTCAAGGACCTCCGTACGGAGTTCGAGGTGGGTAATCCCCAGGGCGTGCTCGACGGCGAGATCGACGGCTTCCTGGAGGCCGGAATTCGCTGGCGCAAGCAGCAGGAACGCTAGATCATCACTCGGCGGTTCCGTCCCTTGTCAGAGCCCAACTCGGGGCTCGGGCAAGGGACTCGCTTTGTCGACAAAGGAACTGCCGTTCGGGAGGCGGAAGTTCCCGTTTATGTCACAGTTACCCCTCGCCCGGCGGACAACTGGCTTTAATCCGGGCATCGCACGCGCAACGACCTTGACGCGTATGTGAAAACTCGGAAAGGTGACGCGCGGCATGCGTATTTCTGGGGCGCGTGTGATCGGGGGACCTGTACACACGGACCTCCAACTGGCCGGCCCCGGACGCTGCACCACTCACGATTAGCTACTGGGGGTAGCAAGCACATGACCAAGAAGACGCGGATCCGCGTAGCGCGGATAGCCGCCGGCGCCGTGATCGCCGCCGGTGCTTCGCTGACCGCCGCGGGCGCCGCTTCGGCCGTCGGCATCGATGTCAATGTCGGTGGCCTCAGCGCCAACGCGGATGTCAACCAGGACGGTCTGGACGTCGGCCTCGGCCTCGGTGACACCGAGGGCGCCACGGAGGGCACCACCGACGGCGCCGACGGCGGCGCTGACGTCGGCGGCGGCGACCCGGGCGGTGTCGATGGTGGCGCTGACGGTGGAGCCGATGGCGGTGCTGACGGTGGAGCCGATGGCGGTGCTGACGGTGGAGCCGATGGCGGTGCTGACGGTGGAGCCGATGGCGGTGCTGACGGTGGAGCCGATGGCGG
>NZ_JBHUUW010000036.1:58624-79190 GCF_042670825.1 Streptomyces sp. NPDC057137
GTGCTGACGGCGGTGCCGATGGTGGCGCTGACGGTGGAGCCGATGGCGGTGCTGACGGTGGAGCCGATGGCGGTGCCGATGGTGGCGCTGACGGCGGTGCCGATGGCGGCGTCGACGGTGGAGCCGCCGAGGGCCAGAGCGGTGGCACCGACGAGGGTCAGACCGGTGGCACCGACGCCGGCAGCACCAGCGCGGGCACCACGGGCGGCACCGACACCGACAACGCCGGCTCGCAGCCGGTCGAGCAGGGCGAGGCCAAGGAGGAGCTGGCGGAGACCGGCGCCGCCGAGACCACGTTCCTGATCATCGGTGCCGCGACCATGATCGCCGGTGGCATCGGCTTCCGGATGCTCCCGCGTCTGGTCGGCAGCCGCGCCACGGCCGCCTGAGCCATCCCGTACGCACGGAAGGGCCCGGACACTGAATCAGTGTCCGGGCCCTTCCGGCTGCTCAGGGATCACACGCTCAGGGACGGCTCAGGCCGTCTGATGCCCCACCGCCACCAGCGCCACCGCCGCTATCAGCACCACCAGCAGGGTCAGCAGCGCCATCGGGCTCAGGCCGCCGAAGGGGCCCTCCTGCTCCAGCCGCTGCCTGTTCGCACGGCACACATGGCACCGGCCCTCGCTGACGGGTCCCGCGCAGTTGGCGCACACCAGCCGATCAAAGGTCATGCGCTCTCCTCCTCCCGCGCCGCGGAGCCGCGGGCACTGTCTCTGCGCTCAACGCTCCGGGAAACGCGACCGTTCCCCGTACCACTGTGCCAGCTCCCGCTCGATTCGGCGCGCCCCGTCGGATTGCACCGGGTCTGTCCCCGGTGGCGAGCGGCCGGCATCCGTGATAAATCACCCAAGCCCGGACCAACCCCGGCGGCCGACTGCGCGGCCCCGGCCGGTTCGCGTAAGGTCTCGCTCACCTACTCCCGGCCGACCGTGGTGCACCCGTGATCCGATTCGACAACGTCTCCAAGACCTATCCGAAGCAGAACCGACCCGCCCTGCGCGATGTGTCCCTCGACATCGAGAAGGGGGAATTCGTCTTCCTGGTGGGCTCGTCGGGCTCCGGCAAATCGACCTTCCTGCGTCTCGTCCTCCGTGAGGAGCGCGCCAGCCAAGGCATGGTGCATGTCCTCGGCAAGGACCTCGCGCGGCTGTCGAACTGGAAAGTGCCGAGCATGCGCCGTCAACTCGGCACGGTCTTCCAGGACTTCCGCCTCCTGCCGAACAAGACCGTCATGCAGAACGTCGCCTTCGCGCAGGAGGTCATCGGCAAGTCCCGCGGCGAGACCAACAAGTCCGTCCCCCAGGTCCTCGATCTCGTCGGACTGGGCGGCAAGGAGGACCGGATGCCCGGTGAACTCTCCGGTGGTGAGCAGCAACGCGTCGCGATCGCACGGGCCTTCGTCAACCGCCCGATGCTGCTGATCGCGGACGAGCCGACGGGCAACCTCGACCCGCAGACCTCCGTCGGCATCATGAAGCTGCTGGACCGCATCAACCGCACCGGCACGACTGTCGTGATGGCGACGCACGACCAGAACATCGTCGACCAGATGCGCAAGCGTGTGATCGAGCTCGAAAAGGGCCGTCTCGTGCGAGACCAGGCGCGAGGCGTCTACGGCTACCAGCACTGAGCAACGCGAAGAGCATCGAAAGCTGAAAGGACGCCATGCGCGCCCAGTTCGTCCTGTCGGAGATCGGCGTCGGTCTCCGCCGAAATCTGACGATGACGTTCGCCGTCATCATTTCCGTAGCCCTCTCGCTCGCGCTGTTCGGCGGCGCACTGCTCATGCGCGAGCAGGTCAGCGTGATGAAGGACTTCTGGTACGACAAGGTCAACGTCTCGATCTTCCTCTGTAACAAGGGTGACGCCGAGACCACCGAGAAGTGCGAGAAGGGCCCGGCCACCGCCGACCAGCGGAAGTCGATCGAGTCCGATCTCGAGAAGATGGACATCGTCGACGACGTCTACCACGAGTCGGCCGACGAGGCGTACAAGCACTACCGCGAGCAGTACGGCGAGACGCCCATCGCCGGGATGATCACCCCGGACCAGATGCAGGAGTCGCTCCGGGTCAAGCTCAAGGACCCGGAGAAGTACAAGGTGGTGGCGACCGCCTTCGAGGGCCGGGACGGTGTGCAGTCCGTCGCGGACCAGCGCAACATCCTGGAGAACCTCTTCAATCTGATGTCGGGCATGAATGTCGCCGCGCTCGGAGTGATGGCGCTGATGCTCGTCATTGCCCTGATGCTGATCGTGAACACCGTCCGGGTGTCCGCGTTCAGCAGACGCAGGGAGACCGGCATCATGCGGCTGGTGGGCGCGTCGAGCTTCTACATCCAGATGCCGTTCATCATGGAGGCCGCGTTCGCCGGGCTGATCGGCGGCGTCGTCGCCTGCGTCCTGCTCCTCGCCGGGCGTTACTTCCTGATCGACGGCGGGATCGCCCTTGAGGAGAAGATGCAACTCATCAACTTCATCGGCTGGGACGCCGTACTGGCCGTCCTCCCGCTGGTGTTGGTGATCGGTCTGCTCATGCCGGCAGTTGCCGCTTCGATCGTGTTGCGCAAGTACCTCAAGGTGTGACAATCGCCCCTGGCGTCGTCTCGCCAAGCCGCTTTGCGGCGCCGGGGGTTGTCCTAGACTCGTCGCCATGCCGGGCCACGAAAATCGCCTCAGGCCCCACGGGTTCTACCGCGGGGCGGCCCTGACATTGCTCTTCGCGAGCGTGCTCGCCACCGCCGCGGCCACCGACTCGCTGCCTCGCGCCGACGAGGAAGCCGCCCGTATAAGCACCCGCTCCGTCGCCTCCACGGCCGACAAGGACGAGGTCGCGCGGGCCGCCGCCGAGGCCATGGCCGACGGCAAGTCCGCCACCGAGGCCGCCGAGGACGTCGTCAGCCGCAGCGGTGACCGCTGGGGCGCCGTCTACGACAAGGGTGAGTACGAGGAGTTCGAGCAGGCCCTCGACGGCAAGTACACCGGGGTGGGTCTCTCGGCCAAGCGCCTGGCCGACGGCCGGATCGCGGCGAGCAAGGTCCAGCCGGGCGGCCCCGCCGCCCGGGCCGGGATCAGGGCCGGCGACATACTCCGTACGATCGACGGCGAGCCGGTGGGCCAACGCCCCGTGACCGAGGTCGTCGCGCTGCTGCGCGGTGACGGTACGGACCGGGGCACCGGCGGGTCGCACGACGCCTCCGCGGGCACCACCGTCGTCCTCGGGCTGGCGCGCGCCGGACGTGAGTGGACCGAGACGCTGCGCCGGGCCAGCCTCAGTACGGACGCCGTCACGCTCGAAACCGGCGCGGACGGCGCGCTCGTGATCAAGGTCGCCGCCTTCACCAAGGGCACCGGCAAGCAGATCAGGGACGCCGTCCTGGAAGCGCCCCGGGGTACCGGCGTCCTGCTCGACCTCCGGGGGAACGCGGGCGGGCTGGTCACCGAGGCCGTCCAGGCGGCCTCCGCCTTCCTCGACGGCGGCCTGGTCGCCACGTACGACATACGAGGCGAGCAGCGCGCCCTCTACGCCGACCCGGGGGGCGACACCGAGCGCCCCGTGGTGGCGCTCGTCGACGGTGGCACCATGAGCGCGGCCGAGCTGGTCACCGGCGCCCTCCAGGACCGTGGCCGGGCGATCACGGTCGGTTCGCCCACTTTCGGCAAGGGTTCCGTACAGATGCCGAGCCGGCTGCCGGACGGTTCCGTGGCCGAGCTGACGGTCGGGCACTACCGCACACCGGCAGGTCACAAGGTCGACGACAAGGGCATCACACCCGACCTGGTGGTGGACGAACGGGCCCAGGAGCGGGCCCGCACAGTATTGAGTGGCCTCGGGGGCGGGTCGTAGTGCGAAAATGAACGCACTATGGCAAAGGAAAAGGACACAGGGCGCAAGATGGTCGCGCAGAACAAGAAGGCGCGGCACGACTACCTCATTCTCGACACCTACGAGTGCGGCCTCGTGCTGACAGGTACCGAGGTCAAGTCGCTGCGCCAGGGACGCGCCTCCCTGGCGGACGGCTTCGTACAGATCGACGACCACGAGGCCTGGCTGCACAACGTGCATGTGCCCGAGTACACCCAGGGCACCTGGACCAACCACTCCGCGCGGCGCAAGCGGAAGCTGCTGATGCACCGCGTGGAGATCGACAAGCTGGAGCAGAAGTCGAACGAGTCCGGCCACACGATCGTGCCGCTGGCCCTCTACTTCAAGGGCGGCCGGGCCAAGATCGAGATCGCGCTGGCGAAGGGCAAGAAGGAGTACGACAAGCGCCAGACGCTCCGCGAGAAGCAGGACCGGCGGGAGACGGACCGCGCGGTCTCGGCCGTGCGCCGGCGTCAGCGGGCCTCATCGGTCTGATTCGCCCCGCGCGGGAATGAGGTGGCCGCGTCCCGCGTTGGTCACGTACGATGGGTGTTGTCCCGCACAGCAGGGGCAGCGTTTGAAAAATCAACATGGGGATGATCGGTTTCGACAGCGGATGTCGAGGCAGGGGAAGCGAGTCGAGGAAGCGGCAATGATCTCGTTAACCATATGTCGCAAACTATAATCGCCAATTCAAAGCGCGATTCCTCCACCTTCGCTCTCGCTGCTTAATTAGCAGTTAGCGAAGACTCCGTGGAGTGTCAGCCCGGGAGTGTTCCCGACCCGGATCCTGGCATCACTAAGGGAACTAAACCATCGCGTCCGGTCACGGGACACGGTGGGAAATCAAACAGTGACTGGGCCTGTCGGAGGCTTGTTCGCGTGACCTCCGGGGCCGAGTAAAAACGTAGCGGACTGCACTCGGAGAAGCCCTGGTTCCGCACCGTTGGACGCGGGTTCGATTCCCGCCATCTCCACCACCCCATGTGAGGCGAAGGCCCCGCTGCTCCGGCAGCGGGGCCTTCGTCGTGGTGATGTCGTGGTGATGTCGAACACAGCGCTTCCGCAGGGGCACGGACCGTTGTCGGCCGCGCGGTCGGCGGCTTTCCGGGGTCGGAGGGAAACGCTCTGGAACAAGGGCAGTTCAGGGCGCCGTGACCGGGTCGTGCGAGCGCGCCGGATGGCCGGAATGATTCCATCAAGATCGACCGTTCGGCAACGAAGTCGTACACATGCCTATCAACTGGTGAAGCGTGGGCACGCGTCCGGTCGCCGTGCGCTACATTCTGGGTCCGGGTGCAAGTGGTGGGGGCGCTCGGTTCGGGTGGGGGCCCGGCCGACGGCCGTATTCCGGCCAGTTTCATGCACGCACCCAGTGATCCTGTGGGGGATGTGCGTACAGCAGTGGACAATTGGCGAGAAGATGCCCAAAAAGGGCACACGCATGAGCCGATGGATGTCACCATCGAGCTCGACGGTCTGGGACGGCAGCTCTCCGAGCTGCCCGGCCGGACCACAGAGACCACCGGCATACCCGCGGCACGCGCCGCGGACAGCTCGGACGGTCCCGTCTTCGTCGATGCCAGTGGCCGGCGGAGCAAGAAACTCCGGCGTCTCGGCTGGGTGTTGGCCGTCGCCAGCGCCTGTTACGCCGTCGCCCTGGTCGCGGCCCTGATCGGCGGCAGCTCCAGCGCCCCCTGGCTCCAGATACCCGGCGTCAGTGACAAGCGCGACTCGCAGAAGGTCGAGATACAGCCGCCCCCGTCGGACCGGCCCACCGTGGTGGCCACCCCGGGCGCGGGAGGCGTCGAGCCGAGCCCGTCGGACTCCGCCTCCGGCTCGCCGTCCGCACCCGACGCGAGCACCGGGGCCTCGAACGAACCGGAACCGTCCGCCTCGGCCTCGGGCAAGCCCGACCCGGACCCGGAACCGGGCAAGCCCGATCCGAAGCCCGACCCCGGTGACCCCGACCCGGGACCGGGGGAGCCCAACCCCGAGCCCGGTACCGGTGACCCCGACCCGGGGGGACCCGTCGACCCCGGCCCGGATCCCGAACCGGAACCCACTCCGACGGACACGGCACCGCCCGTCGACACACCTGTGGACGGCCAGCAGGCAGTCGCGGAAGGCGCCGAGTAACCATGACCTCTTCCGGCAGACGGGCCCCGTCGCACAAGCACGGTCAGCACAAGCAGAAGCAGAAGCAGGGGCGCGTCGCCAGACGCAGACTGCCCATGCGCTATCTGCTGCCCTCGCTGCTCCTCGTGGCCCTGCTCGCGATGCTGATGCTGCGCGGCTATGTGCACAGCGAGATCCTCGCGGACCATCGGGTACGCCCCCCGGCCGCCACCGACCAGGTGCCTGACCGGATCCTCAAGGGCGGCCCGGTCATAGACGCACGCGGGACGACCACGCCCAAGGCGCTCAAGGTCCCCGACCACAAGCTCGTGCTGACCTTCGACGACGGACCCGACCCGGAGTGGACGCCGAAGGTCCTCGACAAGCTGAAGGAGTACGACGCGCACGCCGTCTTCTTCGTCACCGGCACGATGGCCTCGCGCCATCCGGAACTGGTGCGGCGGATGGTCGACGAGGGCCATGAGATCGGCCTGCACACCTTCAACCACCCGGATCTCGCGTACCAGACCAAGTCCCGTATCGACTGGGAACTGACCCAGAACCAACTGGTGCTCGCCGGCGCGGCCGGCATCCGTACCTCGCTGTTCCGGCCGCCGTACTCCTCCTTTGCCGACGCGATGGACGACAAGTCGTGGCCGGTCACCGAGTACATCGGCAGCCTCGGCTACATCACCGTCCTCAACAACACCGACAGCGAGGACTGGAAGCGCCCCGGTGTCCGCGAGATCGTCAAGCGGGCCACCCCGAAGGGCACCAGCGGCTCGATCGTCCTCATGCACGACTCCGGCGGCGACCGCTCGCAGACCGTCACCGCGCTGGGCCGCTTCCTGCCGAGGATGCAGGACCGGGGGTACGAGTTCGCCAATCTCACCGAGGCGCTGGGCGCCCCGAGCGCCCACACACCCGTCTCCGGTGTCGAACTGCTCCAGGGCAAGGCCTTCGTCGGCGCCGTCGCCGTCTCGGAGGCCACCACCACCGTGCTGGTGGGCGGGCTCGCCGTGATCGGTGTGCTGGTCATCGGGCGGTTCGGACTGATGCTGGTGCTGTCCTTCGCGCACGCGCGCAAGGTGCGCAGACGCGGCTTCCGTTGGGGCGAGCCGGTCACCGAACCGGTGACGGTGCTCGTGCCCGCGTACAACGAACGCGAGTGCATAGCCAACACGGTCCGTTCCCTGATGGAGAGCGACCATCCGATCGAGGTCATCGTCATCGACGACGGCTCGACGGACGGCACGGCGGACATCGTCGAGGCGATGTGGCTGCCGAACGTCTTCGTCGTACGGCAGGTCAACGGCGGCAAGCCGGCCGCGCTCAACAACGGCATCGCGCACGCCAGTCACGACCTCGTCGTGATGATGGACGGCGACACCGTCTTCGAGCCCTCCACCGTGCGTGAGCTGGTCCAGCCGTTCGGCGACCCGAGTGTGGGGGCCGTCGCGGGCAACGCCAAGGTCGGCAACCGCGACACCCTCATCGGCGCCTGGCAGCACATCGAGTACGTGATGGGCTTCAACCTCGACCGCCGCATGTACGACCTGCTGCGCTGCATGCCCACCATCCCCGGCGCGGTCGGCGCCTTCCGCCGCTCGGCCCTGGAGCGGGTCGGCGGGATGAGCGAGGACACCCTCGCCGAGGACACCGACATCACCATGGCCATGCACCGCGACGGCTGGCGGGTCGTGTACGCGGAGCGGGCCCGTGCCTGGACCGAGGCACCGGAGTCCGTACAGCAGCTGTGGTCCCAGCGGTACCGCTGGAGTTACGGCACGATGCAGGCGATCTGGAAGCACCGCCGCGCGGTGATCGAACGCGGCCCCTCGGGGCGCTTCGGCCGCGTCGGACTGCCGCTGGTCTCGCTGTTCATGGTGCTGTTCCCGCTGCTGGCGCCGCTCATCGACGTGTTCCTGCTGTACGGCCTCTTCTTCGGCCCCACGCGGAACACGGTCCTCGCGTGGCTGGGTGTGCTGGCCGTACAGGCGGTCTGCGCCGCGTACGCCTTCCGGCTCGACGGCGAACGCATGATCCATCTGATCTCGCTCCCCCTCCAGCAGGTTCTCTACCGGCAACTCATGTACGTCGTACTGCTCCAGTCCTGGATCACCGCCCTCACCGGCGGCCGGCTGCGCTGGCAGAAGCTGCGCCGCACGGGCGCGGTGGAGGCGCCGGGGGCCACGGCCGGCCGGCGGAGCGACGACATCCGGAGGCCGGTGGCATGAGCGGTCTTCCTGTCGGCACCGCGGGCGTTCCCCGAGCCAGGCACAAGGCGCAGGCACCCGCCACGGGTGGCGCCCGTCCGCCCGGCCGGGACCGCTATCTCGACCTCCTGCGCACGATCGCGCTGGGGCGGGTGGTGATCTACCACATCTTCGGCTGGGCCTGGCTGACGATCCTCTTCCCGTCCATGGGCGTGATGTTCGCGCTGGCCGGCTCACTGATGGCGCGCTCGCTCAACCGCCCGTCGCTGGGCGTCATCCGGGGCCGGATGCGGCGGCTGCTGCCGCCGATGTGGGCGTTCGCGGTGGTCGTCGTCCCGGTGATGTTCGCGATGGGTTGGAAGCCGGTCAGGGAGGAGGGCCTGTGGTGGTTCCTCAAGCTGGCCAACTATCTGTTCCCGGTGGGGGCGCCGCCGTATCCGTGGGAGAGCGGTTCGGCGAGCGGCTGGCTCGACCAGTCCTGGGCCGACCAGGCGGCGGGCCCGCTCTGGTACATCCGCGCCTATCTGTGGTTCGTACTCGCGTCCCCGCTGCTGCTGTGGGCCTTCCGGCGGGTGCCGTGGGCGACGCTGCTCGCGCCGCTCGCGCTGACGGCGGTCGTCGGCACCGGCCTGGTGGAGATCCCCGGCGACACGGGCGAGGCGGTCAAGGACTTCGCGGTCTACGGCGGGTGCTGGATCCTCGGCTTCGCCCACAACGACGGCCTGTTCAAGAAGGTGCCGCGCTACATCACGGTGTCGCTGGCCACGTTCACGATGGCCTTCGGGCTCTGGTGGGCCTCCGGGCATCTCACGGAGGAGGGCTGGAATCTGGACGAGATCCCGCTGGCCCAGGCGACCTGGTCGCTCGGCTTCTGCGCGATCCTGCTCCAGTACGCGCCGTCGTGGCGCGAACTCCCGGGGAAACTGGCGCAGTTCGACTCCACGATCACCCTGGCCAACAACCGCGCCGTGACGATCTATCTCTGGCACAACCTGCTGATCATGGCGACCTTCCCGATCATCGACCGGCTCTACGAGGTCCCCGTGCTCTCCGAGCACAGCGACCTGGTCGACCAGGCGTACGGGGTGCTGCCGCTGATCCTGATCTGGCCGCTGATAGCCGTCGCGATCCTGGCCTTCGGGTGGGTCGAGGACGTCGCGGCGAAGCGGCGGCCGAGGCTCTGGCCGAACGGTGCCGGTCGCACGAAGGAGTCCGACGGCCCCAAGACACCCCCTAGGCCGCCCAGGGGCTCAGCGCCGCCCGCGCACGCAGGCTCGCCAGACCGTCGCTGATCGCCGGCTGGGTCCCGCTGCCGCGCCGTACACAGGTCAGGACCCGCCGGAAGGGCGGCGGGTCACCGGTGACGCAGAGCCTCACCAGCTCCGGATGGGTGGTGAGGGGGACCAGCCGCGGCACCAGGCAGATGCCCAGGCCGTGGCTGATCAGCGAGAGCACAGCCGACCACTCGTCGGCGTGGTGGACCATCCGCGGGGCGAAGCCGGCGGCGGCGCAGAGCGCCTCGATGAGGCGGCGCTGGTCGTGGTGCGGGGCCACCCAGTCCTCGTCGGCCGTCTCGCACAGCTCGACGCGCTCGCAGCCGGACAGCGGGTGCTTCGCCGGGACGACCAGGTCCAGGTAGTCGTCCATCAGCGGGTGTTGGTCGAACCGGGGATCGTCCATGGTGGGACTGCCCGGCAGCGGCGTGAGGACCGCGATGTCGAGCTTCCCGGCCAGCAGCTGCTCGTAACAGTGGCGGGTGTCGATGTCCGCGACCGTCGTGCGCGTCGACGGGGACGCGTCCCGCAGCCGCTGGGCGGTGGGCGCGAGGAGCGGGCCGATGCTGGTCGCGAAGCCGCCGATGCGCAGCGTCCGGTACGAGCCGCCGCCGTGGTCGGCGAGGTCGGCCCTGGCCCGTTCCCACTGGGCGCTGAGCAGGTCCGCGTGGTGCAGCAGGACGCAGCCCGCCGTGGTGAGGCGGATACGGCGGCCGTCCGGCTCCCACAGTTCGGCGCCGACCTCGCGGGAGAGCTGGCGCAGTTGCTGGGAGACGGCGGACGGGGAGAGGTTCAGCGCGCGGGCGGTGGCCGCGACGGTGCCCTGCGCGTTCATGACGCGCAGCGTCTGGAGGAGGCGCAGATTGATCACGCGGTCCATCGTCCGTCCGCCGCCCGTCATTCGTACAGCGTTTCGGCATGGATCCGTGCCGAAAGATGCGATGGACGCGCACAGTTCGAGGACGGACGCTGGCCGTATGGAAGCTGATCCGACAGACATCCGCCCGGAAGACATCGCCGTCTGCGCCGACTGCGGCTGGCCCGTGGAGGCCCCGCTCCAGCTTGCGTCGCGCCACGCCGTCGCCGAGGGAACGGTCGTCTACACGCGGTGCGCCTGCGGGCGGGTACGAGTGTGGCTGGAGCCTTGTGGCGGGGGCCGGGCGCGGCTGGTGGTGGGCGCCGGTAGTGTCATGTACGCGCCAAAGGCGGAGTGCCACGCCGGTCCCTGAGATGCCCTCCGGCGGCGAGAAACAAGGCCGGGACCCCCTTCCGCTTTCCCCCGGCGGGAGGGGATTCTCGTTCCTGTCCGGCCGGTCCGCCGCTGTATGCGGCCCGGCCGGTACGCCGTCCCGTACCTGACCGATACGGGACAGGGACGAGCCGCTCAGGAGCGACACATGACCGACACCACGGATGACAACTCGATCGCCCCCGGCTGGCACGTGGACGGCCGCTGCACCGACTGCGACGTGGCCCGCCAGCTCGCGCCGGGCCTGATCGACCAGGTCGACGGCCGGTCCGTCGTCGTACGCCAGCCGCGCGACGCCGGGGAGGAACAACTGCTCCACGCCGCCGCGTTCGCGTGCCACACCCGCTCCGTCCGCCCGCCCGTCGGCCGACGGCTCGATCCGGCGCTCGACCCGTACCCGATGCCTCTCGACGCCACCGTGTCCCTCTGCGGGCACAACGCCCCCATGACCGCCGCCGCCAACTCCTACCTCGTCCGGCGCCCGTCCGGGAGCCAGGTCATGGTGGACACCCCGCGCTGGAGCGAGGCGCTCGCCGTCCGCTTCGAGGCAGTCGGCCCCGTCACCGACGTCCTGCTCACCCACCGGGACCACGCGGCGCACGGCCGCGCGTACGCCGACCGGTTCGGCGCCCGGCTCTGGATCCACGAGGGCGACCTCGACGCCGCCCCCGACGCGGACCAGGTGCTGCGCGGCACCGACGCCGTCGAGATCACCGAGGGGGTCGTCGCCCACCCGCTGCCCGGCCACACGCGCGGCAGCGTGGTGTACGTCGCCGACGAGCGGTACTGCTTCAGCGGCGACAGCTTCTACTGGTCCCGCACCACCGGCGACATCGAGGTGGTCGAGAACGTCACCTGGTACTCCATCGAGGAGTTGGCCGCCTCCCTCGCCCGTACCGTGGACACCCTCCGCTTCGAGTGGCTGCTCCCCGGCCACGGCGACCGCACCCACCTCCCGGCCGCCGAGTCGCACCGCCGCATGCGCTCCCTGACGACCCGCACCGCCGCGCTGCGCCCCCGGCCGGTCGACTTCACGGCGACGCGCTGGTGAACGTGTCCGCGCTCACAGCCGTTCCCGCGCCCCGGTGAGAGCAAGGTTGCGCGCCGGTCATCTCGGGGTACCCCGGCGAAACGCGGTGTCTCTACCGTCGGGGGTCACCGAACCGCACCGTCTGTGGAGGCGCGATGACTGGCCCGACGATCACCGATGCGGCACGTGGCGCCGGAAGGGGGCGATGGATCGAGGAGTGGGATCCCGAGGACCCCGGCTTCTGGGAGCGGACGGGCCGGCGGACCGCGCGGCGGAATCTGGTCTTCTCCGTGCTCTCCGAGCACATCGGGTTCTCCATCTGGACCCTCTGGTCGGTGATGGTCCTGTTCATGGGGCCCGAGTACGGCGTCGACCCGGCCGGGAAGTTCTTCCTCATCGGCATGGCCACCTTCGTCGGCGCCCTCGTACGGATCCCGTACACCTTCGCCGTCGCCCGCTTCGGCGGCCGCAACTGGACCGTCGTCAGCGCCCTGTTGCTGCTCCTGCCGACCGGCGCCGCCTATGTGGTGATGGAGCCGGGGACCTCGTACACCACGTTCATGGCCGTCGCCGCGCTCACCGGCCTCGGCGGCGGGAACTTCGCGTCGTCCATGACCAACATCAACTCCTTCTTCCCGCTGCGCGAGAAGGGCTGGGCGCTCGGTCTCAACGCGGGCGGCGGCAACGTCGGCGTGCCGGTCGTGCAGCTCGTCGGGCTGCTGGTGATCGGGACCGCGGGCGCCGCGTACCCCCGGATCGTGCTCGCGGTGTACCTGCCCCTGATCGTCGCCGCCGCCGTCTGCGCCGCGCTGTTCATGGACAACCTGGCGCCCGTGCGCAACGACACCGGCGCGGCCAAGGAAGCCGTACGCGACCGGCACACCTGGATCATGGCCGTGCTCTACATAGGGACGTTCGGCTCCTTCATCGGCTACAGCTTCGCCTTCGGGCTGGTGCTCCAGACACAGTTCGGGCGTACGCCCCTGGAGGCCGCCTCGCTGACCTTCGCGGGACCGCTGCTCGGTTCGCTGGTACGGCCGCTCGGCGGCAGGCTCGCCGACCGGCACGGCGGCGCCCGGATCACCCTGTGGAACTTCGCCGGGATGGCCGCGGCGACCGGCGTGGTGATCTTCGCCTCCGTCACCGAGTCACTGCCCGTCTTCCTCGTCGGCTTCACCGCGCTGTTCCTGCTCAGCGGTGTCGGCAACGGCTCCACGTACAAGATGATCCCCGGCATCTTCCGGACGAAGGCCGTGGCCGCCGGGATGACGGGCGAGGCGGCGGCGCGGTACGGGCGCCGGCTCTCCGGCGCGTCCATGGGGCTCATCGGGGCCGTCGGGGCGCTCGGCGGGCTCGGGGTCAACCTCGCCTTCCGGCAGTCGTTCCAGGGGGCGGCGGGGACAGGCACCGCCGCGTTCGTCGCCTTCCTCGGCTTCTACGCCGTGTGCTCGGCGCTCACCTGGGCGGTATACCTTCGGAAGCAGGCGGCCGGACCGGCGACGGAGGCGGACACGGGAGCCGGGGCGGACGTACGGCGCCGGCTCGACTACGCCGAGGTGTGACGCCGAAGTGTGGCGTCGGGGTGTGAGCCGGTACGTCGAGGTGTGGGCCGGGATCTGTGCCGCGCCCGGCCCCGCCTCGGAGCCGTACGGACGAAGAGAGCGGGACGGAAGACCATGTCCGATCAGCAGCAGCACGGCCCCCTCGCCGGATTCACGGTCGGCGTCACCGCCGCCCGGCGCGCCGACGAGCTGGGGGCGTTGCTCACCCGGCGCGGCGCCGCCGTCGTGCACGCCCCCGCCCTGCGTATCGTGCCGGTCTCCGACGACACCGAACTCCTCGACGCCACCAAGGAGTTGATCGGCGACCCGCCCCATGTGGTGATCGCGACGACGGCGATCGGCTTCCGCGGCTGGGTGGAGGCGGCCGACGGCTGGGGCCACGGCCAGGACCTGCTCGAATGTCTGCGCGGCACCGAACTGCTGGCGCGCGGGCCGAAGGTGAAGGGCGCGATCCGCGCCGCCGGGCTGACCGAGGAGTGGTCACCGGAGTCCGAGTCCATGGCCGAGGTGCTGGACCGGCTGCTGACCGAGGGCGTCGAGGGCCGCCGGGTCGCGCTCCAGCTGCACGGCGAGCCGCTGCCCGGTTTCGTGGAGGCGCTGCGGGCCGGGGGCGCCGATGTCGTCGTCGTACCCGTCTACCGCTGGATGCCTCCGGAGGACATCGCGCCCGTCGACCGGCTCATCGAGGCGACCGTGGCGCGCACCCTGGACGCCGTCACGTTCACCAGCGCGCCCGCCGCCGCCTCGCTGCTCTCCCGGGCCCGTGAGCGCGGTCTGCTGGACGAGCTGGTCGGGGCCCTGCACCACGACGTGCTCGCCGTCTGCGTCGGGCCCGTCACCGCCCTGCCGCTGCAGGAGCACGGCATCGACACCGTCCAGCCCGAACGCTTCAGGCTGGGCCCGCTCGTTCAGGTCCTCTGCCTCGAACTGCCCGGCCGTACGCGGACGTTGACGGTCGCGGGCCGCCGCTTCGAGATCAGGGGCCACGCGGTGCTGCTGGAGGGCGAGTTGAGGCCCGTACCGCCCGCCGGGATGGCCCTGGTGAACGCGCTCGCCAGGCGGCCGGGCTGGGTGGTCTCACGGGCCGATCTGCTGCGGGCCCTGCCGGGCGCGGGCAGCGACGAGCACGCCGTCGAGACGGCCATGACCCGGCTCCGTACGGCACTGGGGGCGCCGGAGCTGATCCAGACGGTCGTCAAGCGCGGCTACCGGCTGGCGCTGGACCCGGCGGCCGGCTCGAAGTACGGCGATGTGTGAACGGACGTGTGAACTGAACGTACGGGGCGGGTGCACGTACATCGGTGGGTGACCAGCGCGGGGTGACCGTCCGTCGATCGAGGTCACCGCTGCGGTACCGAACCGGAACCAGGCCGTCTATTTTAATCGGATGGTCAACGACTCCCTTCCGTTCCGGCCCGCGCGAGCGGCAGACGCCGGCCCTCTCGCCGAGGCGCTCCTGCGTAACAGGGACCACATGGGTCCCTCGTCGCCGCACCGCACGGCCGACTACTACACGCCGGAGGCGCAGGCCCATCTGCTGTCCGATCCCGCCCGCCTGCGCTGGCACTTCGTCGACGGGCGCGACGTCGTGGGCCAGGCCACCCTCTCCACGCTCGTCCTCGGGCCGTTCCGCAGCGCGAGTCTCGGCTACTGGGTCGACGCCGCGTACACCGGGCGCGGACTGGCCACCCGCGCCGTCGACGAGGTCTGCCGGGCGGCGCTGGAGGATCTGGGGCTGCACCGGATCGAGGCGAGCACGATGCCGTCCAACGCCGCCTCGGAGCGGGTCCTGCGCAAATGCGGCTTCGAGCTGATCGGGACGGCGCCGCGCTATCTGCATATCGACGGCGCGTGGCGCGACCACCACCTCTTCCAGCGGATCCTGCACGACGGACCGCCGAACACCGCACCGTAGAGCGGAACACCGCACCGTAAAACCGTAAGAGGGCATTCCGGCGGCCGGGGTTGCCTTCCGGACGGAGAATTCACCGGCCGCGGCTCAAGTGAGGGCCCGCCGGAGGGGTTCCCGACGCGTTACGGGGCATGCACTCTGGGGAGAACGCGGCAGGACGGTGACCGAGGCGGTGACAGGCACATGACTACGGGCGTGGGCTCGTACGAGTGGCGATTCGACTCCGGGCGCGTCTGCCTGGATCTGGTGGCCACCGGGGAACCGGCCCCGAAGGGGTTCGACGAAGAGCCGCGGGGCGACGACGCCGGACTGCTCGGCCGGTGGCTCACCGGCTCCGGCCTGGTACCCCCGGATACCCCGCTGACCGGCGTCGACACCGGCTGGGTCCAGCGCTTCGCCGAACTGCGCGACTGCGTCGGCCAGTTGGTGCGCGCCGAGATCGACGGACGGTACGCGGCGGCCGCGCTGGAGCGGGTCAACGCGCTCGCCGCCGGCGCTCCGCCGGGCATCAGGGCCGTACGCGAGCCCGGCGGCGGCCTCGTCCGGACGCTGAGCGACGAGCCGGAGTGCGGCGCGCTCCTCGCGGTCGTGGCCAGGGACACCGTGGACCTGCTGACCGACCCGGTCGCGCGGGCGCGGCTGCGCCAGTGCGAGGGCGACAGCTGCCGACGTGTGTATTTGGACACCTCGCGCGGGCGCCGGCGGCGCTGGTGCTCCAGCGAGGTGTGCGGCAACAGGGAGCGGGTCGCGAGGCACCGGCGCCGGGCGGCGGTCGCCCGCGCCTGACCCCGGACCGGGCCCGCGCCTGATCAGGCGCGGGGGCCGTCTCCGGGACACCCCCGTAAAAGATCTTGAAAGATTTCCGCTGCGCCGTTGAGTACATCTCCCCACCGGTCCGTAAGTCACCAGTGATGGGAACAAGCAGCCGTCTCAAGGTCTCGACCCGGGAGGTTCAGGTGCGCAAGGATGCGGCCGTGGCCGACGACCGACCTCACCGGGCCCGGCACCGGAGCGAGGCACAGCGCACCAACATCTCAGTCCCCGACGAGGAGTTGATGCGAGCCCTCTACCGGGAGCACGCCGGACCCCTGCTCGCCTATGTCCTGCGCCTCGTCGCGGGTGACCGCCAACGGGCCGAGGACGTCGTGCAGGAGACGCTCATCCGTGCCTGGAAGAACGCCGGTCAGCTCAATCGGGCGACCGGCTCTGTCCGACCCTGGCTGGTGACGGTCGCCCGACGCATCGTCATCGACGGTCACCGCAGCCGGCAGGCCCGGCCGCAGGAGGTCGACCCGTCGCCGCTGGAGGTCATGCCCGCGGAGGACGAGATCGACAAGGCGTTGTGGCTGATGACGCTCTCTGATGCCCTCGATGATTTGACCCCCGCCCACCGGGAAGTTCTGGTGGAGACGTACTTCAAGGGACGCACGGTCAACGAGGCCGCCGAGACGCTCGGCATACCCAGTGGCACCGTGCGGTCGCGTGTGTTCTACGCGCTGCGTTCCATGAAGCTCGCTCTGGAGGAGAGGGGGGTCTCGGCATGACGACGTACGAGCAGTCCGGGCAGGGCGACGGCACGACCGCGCACGACGCGGCGGCGGCGTACGTGCTCGGCATTCTGGACGAAGCCGACGCCACCGCCTTCGAGGCGCACCTCGCGGGCTGCCACATCTGCGCGCTCCATCTGGAGGAGTTCGCGGGGATGGAGCCGATGCTGGCCATGCTGGCGGACAACCCGGACCCGTTCGGGCAGTCGTCGCCGTTCGGCCGGTCCGATCCGTTCGCGCAGCCGGCCGCGGCCGCCGCGCCCCCGACGGCGTCCCCGTTCGGGCGCGCCGCCACGCCCACGCCACCACCGTCGCCCGCTGTCGCCGTGCAGCCCAGCCCGCGGCTCCTCGACCGGCTGGTCGACGAGGTCGCGGTCAAGCGCGCCAAGCGCAGACGCCGCTCGATGTATCTGGTCGCCGCGGCCGCCGCGCTGGTCATCGGCGGTCCCGCCGTCGCTGTCGTCGCCACCGCCGGTGACGGTGGCACGAGCAATCAGGCCGCCGACCCGCACCCCACCAGTCCCGCCGAGGACGCCTTCATGGAACACATGCCGGAGAAGGTCGAGGCGACCGACCCGGTCACCAAGGTCAGCGCCACCGTCGGCATGGAGGCCAAGGGCTGGGGGACACACGCGGCCCTGGAGCTGAAGAACGTCAAGGGACCGCTCAAGTGCAGCCTCATCGCCGTGTCCAAGACGGGCGAGGAGGAGGTCGTCACCTCGTGGGCCGTGCCGAAGTGGGGTTACGGCCTCCCGGACAGCCCGCACGAGGTCGCGAAGAACCCGCTGTACGTGCACGGCGGCGCGGCCATGGACCGGAACGACATCGACCACTTCGAGGTCCGGACATTCGACGGGAAACGTCTGGTGGAGGTCGAGGCCTGACATACCCGCCCCCTTCGCGTACGGTTGACGGCTGCCCAGTGCACGTCAGAAGGGGGCCTCGGTGGCCGCGCAGGATGCCGCTGTTGAATCCGCCGGATCGGTTGTCGATCCCGTACGGGACAAGGGAAACGACGCCATAAGCGACCCCGTGAACGGGACGGGGAAGGACCCCGCGCGCGCCGCGGGGCCCGACTCCGTCCGTGACCGCGAGATCGGGGTCGAGCAAGAACATCTCGACCAGGTCTACCGCCGTCTCGAAGAGAAGATCCACGAGGCGGAGTTCCTGATGAACGACGCCGCCAAACGCGGCCAGGTCGGCACACCCGGCGCGCTCGCCGAACGCGACGCGCAGGTGTTCCGGGCCGGAATCCATCTCAACCGGCTCAACAACGAGTTCGAGGACTTCCTCTTCGGGCGGGTCGACCTGCTGCCGGGCAAGGACGGCAAGAAGGGCCCCGACGGCGCGTACACCTCCGTCGAGCCCGCCGACGACGCCGTACGCGACGACGACACCGCCGACATCGCCGAGACGCTGCACATCGGCCGGATCGGCGTCCTGGACTCCGGCTACTCGCCGCTGGTCATCGACTGGCGCGCGCCGGCCGCCGCGCCGTTCTACCGCGCGACACCCGTCGACCCCGGCCGGGTCGTACGGCGCCGGGTCATCCGCTCCAAGGGCCGCAAGGTCCTCGGCGTCGAGGACGACCTGATGCGCCCGGAGCTGACCGCCACGCTGAACGGCGAGGCGCTCCCCGTCATCGGCGACGGCGCGCTGATGGCGGCCCTCGGCCAGGCCCGCAGCCACACCATGCGGGACATCGTCTCCTCCATCCAGGCCGAGCAGGACCTGGTGATCCGGGCGCCCGCCGCGTCCGTCACCGAGGTGTCCGGCGGCCCCGGCACCGGCAAGACCGCCGTCGCGCTGCACCGCGCCGCCTATCTGCTCTACCAGGACCGGCGGCGGTACGCGGGCGGCATCCTCGTCGTCTCGCCGACGCCGCTGCTCGTCGCGTACACCGAAGGCGTGCTGCCGTCGCTGGGCGAGGAGGGGCAGGTCGCGATCCGCGCGGTCGGGTCGCTCGTGGACGGCGCGGAGGCCCTCGCGTACGACGAGCCCGCCGTGTCCCGCGTCAAGGGCTCGGCACGCATGCTGAAGGTGCTGCGCAAGGCGGCGCGCGGGGCCCTGGAGGGGGACCGGGCGCCCGCCGGAGGACGCGGCGGGCGCGGCAGCCGTACGGCTGCCGGACAGCCCGCCACCGGTCAACTCGCCTTCGGCGACGACGACCGGGGTACGGCACGCGGCGACAGCGGCAGCAACACCGCCACCGGCGCCGCGCGCGGCGGTACGTCCCCGGCACCGGGGCGCGCCGCCACCCCCACCCGGCTGCGGGTGGTCGCGCTCGGCCGCCGGCTGGAGCTCGAATCCGACGAGCTGCACCGCATCAGACAGTCCGTCCTCGGCGGCACCGCGCCCGTCAACCTGCTGCGTCCGCGCGCCCGCAAACTGCTCCTCGACGCGCTGTGGGCGAAGTCCGGCGCCGCGTCACGGGCCGGGGACTACGTGGCCAAGGGCGACGCCGAACTGGCCGCCGAACTGCGCGGCGGCTTCGACGACGACGTGACGACCGAGGACAGCTTCATCGAGTTCCTGGACGCCTGGTGGCCCGAACTCACCCCGCGCGGCGTGCTCGCCGCGATGGCCGACGAGCGGCGCCTCGGCCGCTGGGCGCGCCGCATCCTCAACCCGAACGAGACCAGGAAGGTCGCCCGCTCGCTGCGGCGCGCCGGCCCCGACGGCACGGGCCCGCTGTCCGTGCACGACGTGGCGATCCTCGACGAGCTGGAGCAGCTGCTCGGCTCACCGCCCCGGCAGCGCAAGCGCCGTGAGCTGGACCCGCTGGACCAACTGACCGGGCTGGAAGAGCTGATGCCGCAGCGCGAGGAGTCGCAGCGGGAGCGCGCGGAGCGGCTGGCGGCCGAACGCACGGAGTACGCCCACGTCATCGTGGACGAGGCGCAGGACCTCACCCCGATGCAGTGGCGGATGGTCGGCCGCCGCGGCCGGCACGCCACCTGGACGGTGGTCGGCGACGCCGCCCAGTCGTCCTGGTCGGACCCGGACGAGGCGGCGGAGGCCCGCGACGAGGCCCTGGGCAACCGCCCGCGCCGCCACTTCACCCTCACCGTCAACTACCGCAACCCGGCCGAGATCGCGGCCCTCGCCGCGAAGGTCCTCGCGCTCGCGATGCCGGGCATGGAGTCCCCGGCCGCCGTCCGCTCCACGGGCGTCGAGCCGCGCTTCAGCGCCGTACGGGACGGCGACCTGGCCGGAGCCGTACGGGAGGAGGCGGCGCGCCTGCTGGACCGTGTCGACGGCACCATCGGCGTGGTCGTCGCGATGGGCCGCCGCGAACAGGCGGCGCGCTGGCTGGCGGGGCTCGGCGACCGGGTGGTGGCGCTCGGCAGCCTGGAGGCGAAGGGGCTGGAGTACGACGCCACGGTGGTCGTCTCACCGGCGGAGATCGCCGACGAGTCCCCGGCCGGACTGCGGGTGCTGTACGTGGCCCTCACCCGCGCGACGCAACAGCTGACGGTCGTTTCGGCGGACCGTGACGACCCCGATGAGCAGGGAGTCCCCGACCTCCTCAGGGATTGATCCAGGGATTGGTCGTCAAGTCGACTCGCGTACGGGAATCACTTTCCTGGGCTGTTTGTTAGCCTGGTGTTGGCACCGGCTCGATCCAAGCCCCCGGGCCCAACCTTCGTCGCTTCGAGCGACCACTTGCCGCGAGGCGAGCATGGCGGGTCGGTGCCATCTTTTTCTTCATAGTGTTCACGGACATTCACCGGAATACGTCTTCACAGCAGCGGGTCCGCGTCACAAAAAGAACCCGACCCCCAGCGGTTAG